>NZ_JBHFKT010000040.1:0-44543 GCF_042879335.1 Photorhabdus sp. RM96S
AGCGGGATCTGGCGAACCGATAGCCTGCCTGACAAACAGTACTTCTTTGCTCAGGGGGCGATGTCTTTTGATGTTCCAGGTACAAAACCGGGCACAACCCTCTGGCATCTGGTACGGGAAGCGGCAAGTATGTGGGAATAACAGATTATCCACCGACTCATAACTTACGGAGAAAATGATGGAAACTGTAGATTACTTTGCCCAACTGAGATCGCAACTGACCTCTTTTCTTTTTCTCAATGGCGATGGGCTGACCGTTTCTCGTCTTGGGATTTCTATCACCTTGTTTTTTAAACAAGGCTATACCCCGGAGAAAAAACAGCGCATTCTGGCCTGCTACCGGCGCTTTCGCGAAGAGTTTAATACGAGAAACGGAAAATATAGCGGAGTAAATAATGCGCAGTGTAGTGGAAAGTAAAAAAATTATCCTTAAAGGTGATACCACAACAACCGGAGGCGAGGTTTTAAAGGGTTCCGATTTGGTAAACCAACAACTATCGGTTGCCTGTCAAGGTGATCCGGTGTTTTGTCCCGCCTGTAAACAAACCGGCGCGATTGCGGAAGGTTCTAACTTGTTTAATATACAAGGAATACCTGTCGCGCTGGAGGGACACCTTGTTAATTGTGGTTGCCCGCCCGGCGCTTGTCGATTAAAGGTACGGTCATAAATATCAAATTCTAAAACTCTTAATTAAAATATCTATAAAACCAGAGTAGGTTTTAAACCGGGATTAAAAGTTATTTTTTTAACGTATGATTTTAATCGGTATCTGGTTTTAACCGTTTTTTATCTTTTGGCTATATGCTTTTTGCGAAATTTAAACATTATAATATATCGTGGTTTTACGTTTAAACGAACGTTAATCATATCCGATTTATTTTGACTGACATTGTTTTATAGATATTGTTTTGTCAATACTGTTTTACCAACATTGCTTTACTGGAAATTCTGCGAGTTTTTATAAATCAATCACCTTTTATCTTTCCTTTATAAATCACTAATCAATAGCTTGATAGTATAAAAACACCGTTAATGTTTTTTAGGATAACGCCTTTTTTAGCATTTAAATCCTGCTAAATTAATCGTTTTATCTCTTCTTTATCGCATTTTTTATTGATTTTTTCGTAAAACGATGGTGAGAAAACATTTGAGCGTTAATCTATTCTATTAATGTTATTTTACGTGATTATGTCTTTTCAACTCTCGGTTGATGGTTAGTGAATTTCGACTAAATGTCATTAATCATGCTCCTGAAAACTTTAATTTTCTTGATGAAATCAGTCTGTTGAATGAAGTATTTAACCTCTCCCTGTTTGTCTTTTTAAATAGTCATAGCTGGTTAGGCAAATGTAAAATAAGTGGAGTGTAGTATTACCGATTTACCGATAAGTGGATTAAACATAGCAGGGAATAGGTTGTTTTTAGTCACTCTATACCTTTTAAAAAGCTGACATTAATAGGCTACCTATTTTTTAATCCTTAGTTGATTAATAACCGGTAAAATGGAAATATACCCGTCATCTTTCAAGCTGCCTCTTTGTTGGCTGCACTCACTCACCCCGGTCACATAGTTATCTATGCTCCCGGGGATTCGTTCCCTTGCCGTCGCGATGCAACTTGAAATCCATAGGGTATATAAGTAAAAAATAATATTAAAAATATGATAAACTTGAGCTGTGGTTTTCACTCTTAGAGGCTGTTTTTTAATTGGAAATCTGCTTGATAAGTGATTTTTATTGATTAATTGTAGTAGGTTTAATGGTTTAATGGTTTAATGGTTTAATGGTTTAATGGTTTAATGGTTTAATGGTTTAATGGTTTAATGGTTTAATGGTTTAATGGTTTAATGGTTTTTACATTTACTGAACCGTATTTAACGTTCTTATTTTCATTAAACTGATATTTAGGCTTTCTGTTTTCTGTTTTCTGTTTTCTGTTTTCTGTTTTCTGTTTTCTGTTTTCTCCTTTTTCTGTATTTTATCTTTTAGGTTTAAAACCAATGAGGGTGGCAGAACTGCTAACGGTATTAAGATTAACGCCCATCTCTTTAATCATTTTTAATGTTGCTAAACATTCTTGCTTTTCTGGGGTTAATCTAAAAGCCGCTCGGTTTTCTACAATTATAGTCTCTGATTTTTCGTAAACTTGTTGCAGTCAGGCAAAATCTTTTATTTAAGAAGATTGGTTTAATGCGGTTAATACTGTTAAATGTTTTGATAAGATATATTCTTGTTATTGGGTTAACACTATCATTTTTTCCACCTTGTTTAATCAATTTAAAACCTGTTTTTTCTGATGTTTTCTCTTCCAATGTCAGCATGACATCGGACTTTTTACCCGCTTTTAAAAATCCTTAATCAATTCTTTTTACTTTTGATGATTAAAGTTTTTACCTGTTTTTTCGTGGTTAGCTTGGTCTCTTTTCCCACTTTTAAAACCACTACATTCTCCGCATGATAAATAAACCGCAATTTTGGGTAGATTTTTCTGACACCCGGTGTGAATGGAAGGCATCAGTTGTCGTAGAAATGTCGTCATGAAGGAACCGCGTTTGGAATGGGAACCTCAATCTTAGCTGATAAAGGAGAGCTTTTGCGGTACCTTCTTTACGGAGGGAACGTCACCCAAGGTTTTGCAGGGTATTCTCTAACGCCTGATGCAGTAATTCACGGTCGTGGCGATAGGGAACATCCTGTGCTTCGAGTATTTGCTGAGTAATAATCCGGTCGTTAAGCTCGCTGATATTTGTGCACGGGCCAACGATTACCGCATCAATTATCCGGCTGCCAATTTTGTTTTCCATTATTTCCAGCTTATCTTTCAGTGTCAGTTCGGCGGCCGCGGCACTGAGTTCTTTGCCAAGGTTACCGATATAAATCATATTGGCGTTGCTACGACGCAGGGCTTGGGTTAAATCTTCAAGCAGAAGCAATGGCATCAGACTGGTGAAGAAGCTGCCAGGGCCGATAATAATCAGATCTGCTTGAGTGATAGCATCCAATGCCTCTTTTGTTGCGGTCGCAGGCGGATAAAGCATCAACTCCTGAGGAATACAATTCAATTGATCAACATTAACTTCGCCATAAATGGTGTTGCCTTGATCATCTATCGCCATCAGGTCAACGGGCTGCTCAGACATTGGAATAAGATGAGCATTAACTTTCAACAAACTGCGGATTAAATTAATTGCCTCAAGGGGTCTGACACTTAAATGATCTAACGCCTTAAGCATCAGATTCCCCAAGTTATGCCCCGCCAGTTCGCCATTGCCACTGAAACGGTATTCGAACATTGCTGACGCGACGCTGGGTTCGGTAATAAGCTGATTTAAACAATTGCGGGTATCACCCCAGGCAATACCGCCTTCTGAACGCCGGATCCTGCCGGTTGAGCCGCCATTATCTGTCGTGGTGACAATGCCTGTTAGGCGAGAGCCTAGTGATGAAAGAGAGGACATAACGCGGCCAAGGCCATGACCTCCGCCTAAGGCAACTACCCGATCTAAATCGGCTAATGTGCGGTTTCGCATAGAATTCCTATTACTGACTGAGCATATATTCGCTGAATAATTTTAGCGTAATTTATTATAAAACACGATTAACTGAATAAACGTTATGATTGGGTGCAATGTCTTAACTGATCACAAATAGAAATTGTCTGTTATTTATTCTGAACAATGTGGTAATTCATTGTATATTCAATTATATAACGAAAGTGGGGATTCGCATTTTTCTTTGTTAAGCGCTAAAATCTATATCAATCAGAGAAGGTCGTTTTACATTAAATCATATACCCTATGGAATTAACCCCTAGCCTCTGTATCTAAGTCCCTTTTTACACAGCGATATGATGCTTTGGCCGTGACCACTGAGTTACCAGGATGTGAGGCAGAAATGCCCGCATCTCCCATGTTTGGAAAGGTGTTATAGTGGAACAACTCATAGATGCTTTTGCCCGCAAATTTTACTATTTGCGGCTATCAATCACCGATGTATGTAATTTTCGGTGCACTTATTGTTTGCCGGATGGTTATAAACCCCGTGGACATCACTCCTTTTTGACATTATCCGAAATTCGTCTTGTTGGCCGGGCGTTTGCCGATCTGGGTACAGAGAAAATCCGTTTGACGGGGGGCGAACCGACCATGCGCCGTGATTTCACCGATATTATTTCCGTCATACGTGAAAATAAGTTGATTAAAACCCTCGCAGTAACCACTAACGGTTATCGAATGGAACGAGATATTGCTAAGTGGAAAGAGGCGGGTTTAACCGCAGTGAATGTCAGTATGGATTCGCTTGATCCCCGCCAATTTCATGCGATTACCGGGCAGGACAAATTTTTTCAGGTGATGCGTGGTATTGATGCAGCATTCGCGGCGGGTTTTAGTAAAGTGAAAGTCAACGTGGTGCTGATGAAAAATGTTAACGATATCAGCCTGTCTGCTTTCCTGTACTGGATAAAAGATCGTCCGATTCAATTAAGATTCATCGAGTTGATGGAAACCGGTGACGGTGGTGACATGTTTCGTCAATACCATATTTCGGGGGAAATTATCCGGGAACGCCTGTTGCTCGATGGCTGGCATTTGCTTCAACGTTCACGCAGTGATGGCCCTGCACAGGTTTTTAACCATCCTGATTATCAGGGAGAAATTGGCCTAATTATGCCTTATGAGAAAGATTTTTGTCGGAGTTGTAATCGGTTACGTGTTTCTTCAATCGGTCATCTTCATTTATGCCTGTTTGGTGAACAAGGGATACCTTTGCGTGACTTATTGGCGAGTGAAAAACAACTCGATGATCTGAAATTGCGTATTCAGGATGGATTGCGGCATAAACGGGAAACCCATTTTCTTCATCAAGGTGACAGTGGTATCACCCCAAATCTTTCCGTTATCGGCGGTTAATTTACCGTCTGGATCTTGTTGTTTTTTCAGGAGCTGAGAATGTCTCAATTAACTCACATCAATTCTATCGGTGAAGCGCATATGGTTGATGTTTCTGCTAAAGCTGACACATCACGCGAGGCAAGGGCAGAAGCGTTTGTTGGAATGAGGCCGGAAACACTGGCAATGATTATTGAAGGTCGCCATCACAAAGGTGATGTATTTGCCACCGCGAGGATTGCGGGTATCCAAGCAGCCAAGCGCACATGGGAATTAATTCCGCTGTGTCATCCATTACTGCTAACTAAAGTAGAAGTCCAGTTGGAAGCTCAGACAAAATATAACCGGGTCAGAATTGAATCCTGTTGTCGTCTGACTGGGAAAACCGGTGTTGAAATGGAGGCCCTGACAGCGGCATCAGTTGCGGCTTTGACAATTTACGATATGTGTAAAGCGGTACAGAAAGATATGGTCATTGGGCCAGTTCGTTTACTGGAGAAGATAGGTGGTAAATTAGGTCATTTTAAGGTGGAGCAATGATTAAAGTACTGTTTTTTGCTCAGGTACGTGAGCTGGTAGGTACTGATTCACTGGATCTCGATAATCGTTACACAACCGTTGACGGTTTGAGGACGGCGCTAATATCAAAGGGAGAACGTTGGGCCTTGGCGTTGGAAGATGGAAAATTGTTGTCAGCGGTAAACCAATCTCTTGTTCATGGCGGGCACCGATTACAGGATGGCGATGAAGTGGCCTTTTTCCCGCCGGTGACTGGGGGATAATAAATGGAAAACACCCGCATTTTCGTTGGGCCGGAGAATTTCAAGGTAGGAGATGAATATCAATGGCTTGCTCAATGTGAGGAAGATGGTGCTATCGTCACTTTCACTGGCAAAGTCCGCAATCATAATTTGGGAGATAATGTTGGCGCGCTGAGATTGGAACATTATCCGGGAATGACGGAAAAAACGTTACAGCGTATTGTCACTGAAGCACGCAGTCGCTGGCCGTTGCAGCGAATCAGTGTTGTCCATCGGGTTGGTACACTGTATCCGGGTGATGAGATTGTGTTTGTGGGTGTGACCGGTGCTCATCGTCATATGGTTTTTGAAGCGGCTGAATTTATTATGGATTATTTGAAAACTCAAGCGCCTTTCTGGAAAAAAGAGTTTTTGCCTGATGGTGAACGTTGGGTTGAATCCCGTGAGAGCGATCAGGAAGCCGCGAAACGTTGGTGATGAAAATATTGGCTAAATTCTGTGAAACGCTTCGAAAAAGGATTGAATAAAAAGATTGCTATATGAGTAATTATTGAATAGTTAATTGTTTTGTTTATATTCTATGATAATGTATAAAACTTGAGTGGGTTGTTGGTACTGAACAACCTAGGTCTTTAATATCGTTATAAAAGGTAAGCTTCATGGATCGATATCCTCGCTCTAATGGCTCGATAATCCAGCAAGCTGGAACCGGCCTACAAACTTATATGGCCCAGGTTTATGGTTGGATGACTTGTGGTCTGTTATTAACTGCATTTGTGGCTTGGTATGTGTCACAAAATCAGGATCTTGTTGTATATATTTTCTCAAATTCAATACTATTCTATGGGTTGATTATTGCTCAGTTTGGGTTGGTTTTCGTCCTCTCTGGCATGATTAACCGCATAGGAGCTTCGTTAGCCACAGGGTTGTTTATGCTCTATTCAGCGCTGACTGGCTTAACGCTTTCCAGTATTTTTGTTGTATATACTACCGGCTCCATTGCTAGCACTTTTGTCGTGACGGCGGGGATGTTTGGTGCGTTGAGTTTTTACGGCTATACCACCAAACGTAGCCTGAGTGGCCTTGGTAGCTTCTTGTTTATGGGGTTGATCGGCATCATTTTGGCTTCTCTGATTAACCTCTGGTTAAAGAGTGAAGCGTTGATGTGGGCGGTAACCTACATTGGTGTCGTTATCTTTGCGGGCTTAACCGCTTACGACACTCAGAAGCTGAAAGAGATGGGTGCAGATCTGGATGTGAATGACAAAGAGAATTTGCGTAAATTCTCGATTGTCGGCGCACTGACGCTGTATCTAGACTTTATCAACATGTTCTTGATGTTATTGCGTATTTTTGGCGATCGTCGCTAAATTTACTGATTGGCTTCTGAGAAAAGCCCTGCATCGTTAAGCATAGCTAAAATGCAGGGTCATTCTTGTTAAGCAATTTTCCGTCGAAATAACCAATAGGCAAGATTACCGGTTGTGGCAGTAATGAC
Source organism: Photorhabdus sp. RM96S (assembly GCF_042879335.1). Lineage (NCBI taxonomy): Bacteria > Pseudomonadati > Pseudomonadota > Gammaproteobacteria > Enterobacterales > Morganellaceae > Photorhabdus > Photorhabdus sp. RM96S. The sequence goes on from NZ_JBHFKT010000040.1 coordinate 7,149, forward strand.
CAAAAGAGGCCACAAACTTCTCCAGATAACCGTGAAATCGGCATCTTTGAGATAAATTTGCTTAGTGATGTCGTTAAAGTGCCAGATAGGATTAATCCAGGTGATGTCTTGTAACCATCCGAACATATTTTCAACCGGAGAAATATAACCGGAGATTAAGATAGCGGGCATGATAAAGACAAATACGCCAATAAACGCCTGTTGCTGAGTGTAGCAAAGGGCAGAGATTAACAGGCCAAATCCCACCAGCGATAAACTGTAGATCAGCATAGCGCAGTAAAACAGCGCTAGTGAACCAGAAAAGGGAATTTGATAGCAGAATATGCCAATGGCAAGCACTAAAGTGGCCTGAAAGGTAGCGACAATCACCGCCGGAACGGCTTTGCCAATGAAAATCTGCCAGGTGGTCATGGGTGAAACGAGTAATTGATCCAGTGTTCCTTGTTCCCTTTCGCGCACAATTGACAGTGCCGTGACCGTCAATATTCCAACCGTAGTAATCAGTGCCACTAAAGAGGGCACGACAAACCATTTATAATCCAAGTTAGGGTTATACCAGTTGCGGATCACCAACTCGCTATTATTGGCTTTCGGCAGATTACCCATCAGTTCCTGTTGATAGTTAAGGACAATTTCTTGGATATAGCCCGCTGCAATTTGAGCGCTGTTAGAATTGCGTCCATCCAGTAATACTTGGAGGGAAACCGGTTCATGACTGGCAATTTTAGCACTGAAATCTTGTGGGAAACGTACCAGTAATAGGGCCTTTTGGTGATCGATTACCGGTTGTATTTCTTGTGAATGATTCAGCAATAGCACATCAGGAAATGCTTTTGATTTTGCCAGCCGTTGGGTGAGCTCAATAGAGGCTTTGCCTTTGTCTTCATCAAAAATAGCAATAGTTGCATTAGTCACATCAAGGGTTGCTGATAAAGGAAATAAGATCATCTGGAAGATAACCGGCATAACTAAGATAGCCCGTGTTTGCGGATCTCTGAGTAGAGATTGCAATTCTTTAATAATCAGGGTGTAAAGACGATAAAACATGCTAATTCCTTCTTAATCCAGACGCCGCTGGGTTTTCCATGCTGTCAGGCCAATAAACACAATAGCGGAGGCGATCAGTAATAATAGATTTATCACCAGTACCGTACTGATATTTCCAGCCAGAAAGAGAGTATGCAAACTACTGACAAAATAACGAGCCGGGATGAAATAGGTCACTACCTGAATAAAGGCAGGCATGCTATTTATTTCAAAGATGAAGCCGGAAAGCATAATCGCAGGCAGAAAAGCGACATTCAGCGCTATCATTGCGGCATTAAATTGGTTGCGTGTCACCGTAGAGATCAAAAGCCCGATACCAAGGGTCGTAGCCAGGTAGAGGCTAGTGATTACAGACAATATCCATAACGAGCCTCTGTAGGGGACATCCAGCACAAATACTGCCACCAGCATACAGAGCATCATAGAGAATGATCCAAGCACTTGATAAGGCAAGAGTTTAGAAAGCAGTAATTCGGTGCGGGTAATTTGAGTAGAAAGCAGAGCTTCCATCGTACCGCGTTCCCATTCACGGGCAACCACCAATGATGTCAGAATGGCGCCAACCACGGTGATGATAATGGTTATTGCGCCGGGAATGATGAAATGCTGGCTAATTGTTGCCGGATTGAACCAATAACGAACCTGAATATCAATTAACGGATTGACAGCGTTCCCCTGATCTTGTCCTCTTTGTTGTAGCCAAATCTGCCACACTCCTTTAGCATAACTTTGTACAAAACTTGCTGTATTGGGTTCACTGCCGTCAGTAATGACTTGAATTTGTGCTTTACCATCAGGACGGGCAAGTTGCGCATCGAAATTAACAGGAATGACAATCAGTCCACGTATTTCTCCTGATTGCATCATATTAATTAATTGCTGACGATTATCGCTGATTTTGGGTTCAATATAGGGAGAACCGGCAAAAGCCTGTATTAATTCACGAGCATCTTCACTTTGTTGTTCTACCAGAATACCAACACGGACTGTACTGGCGTCGAGATTAATACCGTAACCAAAGATAAACAGCAGAATCAATGGAATGGCAATAGAAATTAATCCGCTGGTGGGATCACGTAAGATCTGTTTTGTCTCTTTTACACAAAGTGCTTTCAATCGCCACCAAGAGAAGCGGACAGCTTGCTGTGGAGCATGTTGCTTTGGGCTACTCATTATTGTAGCTCCTCATCATAATTAACGACCAGATCAATAAATGCCTGTTCCATTGATGGGTCAGGGTTTTCATCAGTAGCAACCCATTGTTTCAAGTCATCAGGCGTTCCGGCGGCAATCAATTTACCTCGGAATACCAACCCTATTCGGTCACAATATTCTGCTTCATCCATAAAGTGGGTGGTCACCATAACGGTAACGCCTTTATCTACCATGCCGTTGATATGTAGCCAGAATTCCCGTCGTATCTGTGGATCAACCCCCGAAGTTGGCTCGTCCAGGAACAAAATATCTGGCTCATGCATCAGTGCGCAGGAAAGGGCAAGACGCTGCTTATATCCCAGAGGCAATTGGTCGGTGGTTTGATGTAAAACAGATTTGAGATTGAAAGCGTCGATCATGCCATCAATTTTTTCTTTTTGCTTGCGCCCTTGCAGGCCGTAAATGCCGGAAAAGAATTTCAGGTTCTGTTCAACTGTCAGGTTGCCATACAGAGAAAATTTCTGCGCCATATAACCTAAATGTTGGCGGGCTTTCCCGGAGCTGGTTTTCAGATCCATTCCCAATACCAGCGCCTTACCGCCAGTCGGCACCGTGAGCCCGCACATCATTTTAAACGTGGTGGATTTACCGGCACCGTTCGGGCCAAGCAGACCAAAGATTTCTCCACGTTTCACCTGAAAATCAACATGGTCAGTGGCAGCAAAATCGCCAAATTTTTTGGTTAAATCCTGCGCTTCAATGACTGTTTCTGTCGGGTTAGCAGCAATCCGTGGCATGATCTTTGCTAGTTCAGAATGGCGGGTGGAACCGCCACCGAGTAAATCGATAAAAGCATCTTCAAAGCGGGGAGCGGCTTTAACGATTTCAGCATCAGGTTGCTTAAGCTGGCTAAGTAATTCTTGCGGTGAGGCATCAGGTTTGAGAATAAGACGAACAGATTTCCCCTGAATCACACCATCTGTGACTTGTGGCAAGGTAAGAGCATGTTGCAACATTTTTCTACGGGAATCTTGTTTGGCACCAAGCAGAAAAGAACGCCCGGACATCTTTTGGGTCAGTTTTTGTGGTTGTCCACTGTAGAGCAGTTTTCCTTGATTAAGTAGCAGGACATCACGACACCGCTCAGCTTCATCCAGATAAGAAGTACTCCAGAGGATTAACATCCCATCATCTGCCAGTTCGTGAACCATCCGCCAGAGTTCGCGGCGGGCTATCGGGTCAACTCCAACGCCGGGTTCGTCCAGCAGCAGAACTTTGGGTTTGCCAAGCAGAGTACAGGCAAGCCCCAGCTTTTGCTTCATGCCGCCTGAAAGTTTGCCCGCCAGTCGCCCGGTAAAACGGGTCAGATCAGTAAACGTAAGTAGTTGTTCATAGATTTTTTTACGCTCGTCACCCAGCAAGCCACGCAGATCTGCATACAGATTCAGGTTTTCTAATACGGTTAAATCTTCATACAGGCCAAATTTCTGTGGCATATAGCCCAGTTCAAAGCGCACTTGTACGCCATCTTTTATCGGATCAAGCCCCATTATTTCAATAGAACCGCTATCGGGTTTCAGTAAACCCGCTAGCATGCGTATCAGTGTCGTTTTTCCTGCTCCATCCGGGCCTACAAGCCCAGTAATGGAGCCACCGTAGATCTCTGCGGTCAGGCTGGATACCGCAGGATTATTCAGGCCGGGAAAAGTTTTTTCGACTTTTTCTAACCTTATCGTATATGCGGAGCTGCTCATGACAGCCCCTTATTTATCTGAATCGGAAAAATGCAGAGTAACTGGCATACCTTGGCGCAGGGCATCATCCGGGTCGGTGACAATAATGCGCAACCGATAGACTAGATCAGTACGTAGATCGGGGGTCTCTACATTCTTTGGTGTAAATTCGGCGGTGGGTGAAACAAAGCCAATTTTGCCGTGATAAGGTTTATCTTTGCGGCTGTCGGTATAAAGTAAAATTTCACGCCCTGGCGTTGCCTGTCCGAGATGGCTTTCAGCGATATAGGCTCTTACCCAAACCGGATCAGTCAGAGAAAGGGTAAACACCGTATTGCCGGCTGACAGCATAGTGCCTGGTTCAATGGCGCGGGTCAGGATAGTACCGGATGAGGGGGAAGTCAGTTGAGTATCTTGTAAGTCCAATTCAGCCTGAGCAACAGCCGCTTCGGCTTGAGCAAGCTGGCCTTTAGCTTCTGCAATTTCTTCTTTACGATAACCGGTTTCGAACTGGTTCAGTTTATCTTTAGCGGCTTGTAAAGCCGCTAATGCTTGATTGTGATTCGTTTTAGCATCATCTAATTCGTTAGCCGAAATAACTTTGCTTTGCCACAAACCTTGCTGGCGTTTGAAGAAACTATTAGCGAAATGCCAGGCAGCCTCGCGTTGTGCCACTTCCGAACGGACTTGGGCAATTTCTTCCGTGCGATAACCCTCTTCCATCATGGCTAAACGTGCTTTAGTGCTATCACGAGTGGCTTTTGCTTTATTGAGGGCGTTAGTAAATGGCCCATTATCCAGTTGGCCGATGACTTGATTGGCCGCAATGGTGTCGCCTTCATCAACTTGTAGACTAGCGAGTTTACCACCAACCCGGAAACTAAGATTAACAGTACGTATATCTACATTGCCATAGAGGGTCAAAGTTTTATCACTTTTACCTTGATAATAGTAACTGCCTAAAATGGCACTAAGAATAATTGCGGTCACCAATATTGCCAGAGTGAGTTTTTTGTTGTACATGATATTCCCTGTTATTTTATTTATTCAGATTATGTTTTTTCAGCCCATTCAGTAATAAATCGATATGCTGGATAAGGATCTGATCAATCAATTTATATTCTTCGGGCCCGATATTATTCCAGCCTGTCTGACGTAATAACGTTTCCCTCGCCATGCGGAAAGTGAGAACTTCTCCCATTAAAGCATGAGTGTGTAGCATGGTAGAAAGCTGATGTTCATCGGCATCGATATAGCTGGCAATCAGTTTATTTAATCTGCTGTGAAGAGGTACAAGTGCTTGCTTATGGATTAGGGTATAAGCATCCGTTGGTGCAAGTTGTTCTCTGGCCATTATCCGGCTGATATTAATACTCTCTTTTTCAATCATCAGGCGGTTAATGCCAAGGAATCCTTCATGAATCATCCTCAATATATTTTCTGCTGAGTACGGGGCTGATGATGAAAAAAAATCATCAATTTCCTTAAAAAGATGCGTGAACTCAGTCTTAATTGTGTCAGTAATATGCTGGGCAACTGCCTGATAAAGCCCCTCTTTAGAGCCAAAATAATAAGCTATGGCGGCAATGTTTTGTTGAGCATGTAATGCAATTTCCCTCGTCGTTGCACCGGTCAGTCCTGATTTACCGAAAATTTCAAGGGCTGCTTCGAGTAGCTGTTGTTTGGCTTGTTCGCCTCTGGCGGTTTGGGTGTTGTTGACTGACATCGACATGAATCCTGTTGCAAATAATCAAAAGACTTAAACAAAATATCAATCATTAGTTAACTCTATACTTATAGTAAATCAATGTAAATTGCATAAAAATGTTATGGATCATGAAAATTACCGGGTAAATAGCTATTGTTTTAGTTGCATCATCAGAAAGTATATCTGGTATAATAGCTAAAATATGGAGCATTGCAGTTGTGTTTTTTCCTTTGTGGTATTTACCACGTCTGATTTTCTTCCCATAAAACTGCCCCTGAATAGCGTTCAGGAATGGTGAAGTCTGGAGCATTTCTTATTTATGAATTTCAAATCACTTGGCTTAAGTGCTGATATTTTGCGTGCCGTTGAAGAACAGGGTTATTCAGCGCCGACACCAATCCAACAACAGGCAATTCCTGTTGTATTAGCAGGTAAAGATTTATTAGCGAGTGCTCAAACAGGCACAGGTAAAACCGCAGGTTTTACCTTACCCATGCTGCACCGGTTAAATGATTCCCCTATTCAGATGAAAGGGCGCCGGCCAGTCAGAGCATTAATCCTGACTCCAACTCGTGAATTGGCTGCTCAAGTGGGTGAAAATGTCCGCGACTACAGTAAATACCTCAGACTGCGCTCTCTGGTTGTTTTTGGCGGTGTCAGTATTAACCCTCAGATGATGAAATTGCGTGGGGGTGTGGATATTTTAGTCGCAACACCGGGGCGGTTACTGGATCTTGAACATCAAAATGCGGTTGATTTATCCCGGGTAGAAATTTTGGTATTGGATGAAGCTGACCGGATGCTGGATATGGGGTTTATTCATGATATTCGTCGAGTGCTGAATAAATTACCACCGAAACGGCAAAATTTACTGTTTTCCGCGACTTTCTCTGACGATATCAAAAGCTTAGCCAGTAAGTTATTGCGTGATCCCGTCAGTGTTGAAGTTGCACGTCGTAACTCTGCTTCTGAACAGATTGAACAGCTTGTTCACTTTGTCGATAAAAAGCGTAAAGGTGAGCTGCTCTCTTTCTTGATCGGCAGCCGTAACTGGCAGCAAGTTCTGGTATTTACCCGAACCAAACATGGCGCGAACCGTTTGGCAGAACAGTTAAATAAAGATGGTGTAACGGCTTCGGCTATTCATGGTAATAAAAGTCAGGGGGCGAGAACCCGTGCACTGGCTGATTTTAAAGATGGCCGGATCAGAGTGCTGGTAGCGACAGATATTGCGGCCCGTGGTCTGGACATTGATCAACTGCCTTATGTGGTGAATTTTGAATTGCCTAATGTCGCTGAAGATTATGTCCACCGTATTGGTCGTACTGGCCGAGCAGATGCAACAGGGCAGGCACTTTCTCTAGTCTGTGTTGATGAGCATAAGCTGTTGAAAGATATTGAGCGTTTGTTAAAACGGGAGATTCCCCGTATGGCAATTCCCGGTTATGAGCCAGATCCAACGATCAAGGCTGAACCTATCCAAAACGGTCGTCAGGCACGTGGCGATAATCGGCAGAAAAATAGCCATCGCCGTTCTGGGGCGCCTTCGCGTCAGCGTAGCAGCAGTCATGATGTATCCCATAAATCGCCTAACGTCAGAGGTTAATCGATGCGGGTTTTACTGGCTCCGATGGAAGGTGTGCTGGACTCTTTGGTTAGGGAACTTCTGAGTGAAATCAATGAGTACGATTTGTGCATTACGGAATTTTTACGGGTTGTCGATAGCCTGTTGCCGGTAAAATCTTTTTATCGACTTTGTCCTGAATTACGTAACCAAAGCCGGACACCATCCGGCACATTGGTACGGATTCAGCTTTTGGGTCAATATCCACAGTGGCTGGCGGAAAATGCGGCACGAGCGATTGAATTAGGATCCTATGGGGTTGATTTAAATTGCGGTTGCCCGTCAAAAACGGTCAATGGTAGCGGTGGCGGAGCAACGTTGCTAAAAGATCCTGAACTGATTTATCAGGGAGCGAAAGCGATACGTGAAGCGGTACCTGCTCATTTGCCTGTGACGGTTAAGGTTCGCTTGGGTTGGGATAGCGGTGATCGGCAATTTGAAATTGCCGATGCGGTACAACAGGCGGGTGCGACGGAAATGACAGTTCATGGGCGAACCAAAGAGGATGGTTACCGAGCGGAGCGTATTAACTGGCAAGCGATTGGTGAAATTCGTCAACGTCTCTCTATTCCGGTTATCGCTAACGGTGAAATTTGGGATTGGCAAAGTGCGCAGAATTGCCAGAGTGTGACAGGCTGCGATGCGGTCATGATTGGGCGGGGTGCGCTTCACGTTCCTAATTTGAGCCGAGTGGTAAAATATAACGAACCAAAAATGTGCTGGCAGGACGTTGTTCAACTATTGCAAAAATATATCCGGTTGGAAAAGCAGGGTGATACCGGGCAATATCATGTTGCTCGGATTAAACAGTGGCTTGGTTATTTGCGTAAAGAATATGAAGAAGCGACAATGCTGTTTGAGGCGATAAGAAAGTTAAAGACATCTGCTGATATAACGCATGTAATTTCTTTGGTGTGACAGATGATTAAGAGCAACTTAAAACCTATTTCCATTAGGGCTATTATTTTATTTTGCTCTTCTTTGTTATGAAGAATGAACTTGGGAAGTGCTTAGACAAAAGCATGCCCATGAACATGTAAGACCGTTACTCTTTTTGAGAATTATTTTTATTCCACTCGTCGCGAGTTATTTCCCATGTTTCCGAGGGCATTTTTCCGCTAACAAAGTCTCTATTTTCTAATCTTATTAATCGCATACCACTTTTAATTGATATTTTCTTTGAGGCAATATTGTCGCTGGATTTAGGTGCTCTGAGTACGTTTCGATTTAGGGTATTAAACCAAAAATCGGTAACTACTTGGACCTCTTCGGTCATAAATCCGTTTCCATGCCATTGTGGATCTAGCCAGAAACCTCTATTATTATTTTCTTAATCATATAGTGATATCATTCCTATTATTATTGATGGCTCATCCTTCTTTCTTATAGTCCAAAACCATGCATTTCCTTTTGCCATTGATGGTAGGGCGATATTATTTATATATTTCATAGCACCATCATCTGGGTAGGGCCACGGGGTATTTGCTGTCAGATAGCGAACAATTTCCCACTGAGGAAAGATATTTTGAATTTGTATATAATCCTTACTTTCTAAAGGATGTAATATTAATCTTCTGGTTTCTAGCTTCTTGGGTTCCATTTTGGTTTCCTTTTGTGATGCTTTATTTTACAAAAAATCAGATGATAATGAATTTTACTACCACGACGTGATATCTTTGTCAAAATAATTTTAATTGATGTGATAATGGTTATTATGAATGATTTTGGCAGAGGGATGATTCATTAGTAATGTTGAAGATTATGAAGTTATAAAATGGAACCTTTAATCAAGGTTCCATTTGGTTTAAATTAAAGCAAGAGGTAATACGATAAAACTATCGGATATTATCTTCATCTTGAATAATAGATGAGAAAAGTTCTCTAATATTGCGAGATTGACCATCGTTAATGACAACAATATCATAACCAGTTGGTGGATTAGCACGATCATTAACTACAATAAAACTCATGCCGTACTCTTTTGGATAAGCATCAATATGCTGAAGTACGATTTTTTCAATTAAACCTGTAGAAGGTTTTAAATCAGGTGCGGTAAAAGGTAAATCTGGCGTAATTTGAGTGTAATTCTTATCCTTCACGACTGAAATAAAACCGTTAACGATTAAAGTTGATATTGGATAAAGAGCTTTAATCTCTTCTAATCCTTTTACACTCCAGGCTAGGGTAACGATATCTTTACGATTATGGACCCGGAGAAAATGACTTTCATAGCTAGATAGTAATGTTCCATTAAAAACAGATTCACTATAGGATACAAAAACGTCGTTACCGGCAGTTGGGGCAGCAAAGGAGGAAACATGAATACGAATATTATTATTTCCTTTATCAATATAACGTCTCTTTAAATACAGGCCAAGCGTCGAGGCCATCACACCGCCTAAACTGTGCCCTGTAAGAGTAATATTATGTACGCCTTCTTCCAGAGCAATTTTATCAATTACCTCAATCAATGATTTTCCATAACCAGCAGGGTTATTGCTTTTAATTTGATTGATAATATAGTTTAAAGTTATATGAGTTCCCTTTGAAATTTTAGCATCTTTGGGGGCTTTTGGATCCCAAATTGACCAGTCTACAGTTGTGCCTACATTGAAATTCTCATCAAACCAGTTAACAGCGGACCATGAACCACGAATAACGATTCGATAATCGTTTGGATTGTTGAGATCTTTGACAATGAATAAAACGTGATCATCTTTTTTATCGGTAACGCTTGTTTTATTATTAACACTCCCGACACGAAAAACAGCAGGTCCCCAAATGATAGAGAATCTATTTGCTGTCGCTTTACTACTTGCTAATGATTTTTGAATATTTTCTGAAACGATAGCCGGTTCTGGTTGATAGGTTATTATACTCCCTGAGTTAATAATAAAGCCTAACGCGAGATTTATTTTTTGATCTTCAAGAGAAATTGTCATTTTTGTTTCCAATTTTTAATATAATGAATGCTGATCTGATGTGTTAGCGTAAACATCAATACTTTGGGTTTTTATTTAAACAACAGAATCAAAGTTAATAATAATCTTTAAATCTGTTAAATGAGAGTATATAATTTTTTGAAGTTATTTTATTTAACAAAATAAATTATCTATTATGAACTTTAAAATAAGCGATAAAAATTACACCATGCTTTTATAAGGTTAGATTAGCTATTTAGAGTGATAATTGTGATATCTATTATCTATGGAAAATAATTTATACCCTATGGATTTCAAGATGCATCGCGACGGCAAGGGAGTGAATCCCCGGGAGCATAGCAAACTATGCGACCGGGGTGAGCGAGTGCAGCCAACAAAGAGGCGACTTGAAAGATGACGGGTATATATTGGTATCTACAAAAATGAGTGATAGTAAATGGCTGTAATTAGTGATAGATAAGAAAAATAATTTATTTGCGCTATTTAATTATCATTTGTTGAAATGAATGGAACCTTTAATAAAGGCTCCACTTATATTATACATAATAAGATTATGTAATATTGATTTTATCTTTGGTTAGAAATTTGAAGAGATCGACAATACTTTCGGATAGGCTATCATTAACTACAACAATATCGTAATCAGTCGGTATATTTGAATTATCATCAATGGTGATAAAACTCATATCATACTCTTTGGCATAGGCATGAATATGTTGATTGCCAATATTAACCAGTAAATCATCAAACAACACTATTGGTGATATTGGAATCTGTGAATGAATAGGGAAATCTGGGAAAATTTGAGTATAATTCTTATTAAAGACAGAGAGGATAAGAGCATTAATTGTTACAGTTAACACTGGATAGATAGCTTTAACTTCCTCCAAACCTTTTATATGCCAGGCTAGGGGAACCACATCCATGCTATTATGAATTCTGAGAAAATTACTTTTATAACCGGCTACTGATATGTCATTGAAAATAGATTCAGAGTAGGATGCGAAAACATCGTTACCAGCAGTTGGTCCTGCAAAAGCACAAACATTAATCCGAATATTATTATTTCCTTTATCAAGATATCGTCTCTTTATATATAAGCCAATGGTAGAAGATAGTACACCTCCCAAACTGTGTCCTGTAATAGTAATGTTTTGTATTCCTTCTTTTAAGGCGATTTTATCAATCGCATCAGTGAGAGATTCTCCATAACCCGGAGAATTATTGCTTTTCATTTGATTAATAATATAGCCTAATGCCATGTCGGTTCCATAGGCTATCTTAGCATTTTCAGGTGATCTTGAATCCCATCGTGCCCAATCTTGAGTTTCACAGACAATAATATCTTCATTAAGCCAGTTAATATCGGACCATGATCCCCGAATAACAACGCGATAGTCATTTGGATCATGGCGATTTTGCACAATGAATAAAACATGATCGTCTTTTTTATCTATAACGCTTTTTTTCCTACCAACGTCACCAACACGAAACACCGCGGGTCCCCAAATGATAGTGAATTTATTTGCTGTTGCTTTACTGCTTTCCAATGATTTTTGGATATTTTCCGAAACAATGCCCGGTTCTGGTTTGCTAGTTTTTATACCTCCAGAGTTAATAATGAAGCTTAGAGCAAGATTTGTTTTTTGAACTTCACGAGAAATAGTCATTTTTACTCCCTATTTGTTCATGTAGTAAGTATTAATGCGAGCTATCTGTTTATACCCGTCATCTTTCAAGTTGCCTCTTTGTTGGCTGCACTCGCTCACCCCGGTCGCATAGTTTGCTATGCTCCCGGGGATTCACTCCCTTGCCGTCGCGATGCATCTTGAAATCAATAGGGTATAAATATCAAGATTTAATTCTTTTACTCTTCCTATATTGGATAAAACATAATTTAACTTAAAGTTAATAATAACTTTTAAATCTGTCAAATATATATGTGGATTTTTTATTTTATGCTAGAATATAAATTATTTATTTTTAAATTAAAAGTAAATGTTTTAAATTATATATTGAATAATTGCGGTTAAATATTATTGCTATCCTTTAGGATTATCTCCATTATTCAATGTTGGTAATAGGTAAATAACTTTTTAATTATCTCTGTGAATAGTATTATTTGGAATGATTGTAAATCATTGATATTTTAATCATATATGGCGGTTATTTTATTATTATATTTAAGTCAATTTTGTTTAATGGAGCTTTTATAATAAAAGCTCCATTGATTTTAGATAAAATAGAGAAAAAGTGTAATCGATTTATGCAATGTCAATGTTATCCTCAGGCAGAGGTATCGATAAGAAATAAGCGACAATATCTTGAGATAGATTACTATTAATAACCACAATATCATCAATAGGTGGTTGAGTGCCGTCATTAACTTCCACTAAATTCATGCCATATTGATTGGCATAGGATTTAATATGTTGGAAAACAACTTGTTTATTGAGGTCCAGTTCTGCAATAGGTGCTGTAAAAGGTAAATCTGGCGTGAGTTTAGTGTAACCCTTATCTTGTACGAGAAGAACAATCTTTTTAAATCTGTTAATTAATTTCTCATCTAATTTAATTAATGGTTCATAGATAGTTGGAATTTTTTCTAATCCATCCAGGTTCCAGATGAGGGAAATAACATCTTTACGATTATATATCCTTAAAAAGTGGCTTTTATAGTGGGTTGTTGAGGTGCCATTAAAAACAGATTTAATATAAGATGAAAAAATATCATTACCGGTATTTGGGTTGGCAAAAGAGCAAACATGAATACGAATATTATTATTCCCTTTATTAAGGTATAAGCGTTTTAAATACAATCCAAGGGTAGAGGCGAGAATACCACCCAAACTGTGCCCGGTGATGGTAATATTATGTATACCTTTTTCCGAAGCAATTTTATTAATTGCCTCAATGAGTGATTCTCCATAACCAGGAATATTGTTGCTTTTTACTTGATTAACAATATAGTTTAATGCTACATGGGTTCCATAAGAGATCTTAGCATCTTTAAATTCTTCAGGGATATTTTGATCCCAAAGTGACCAGTTTACTGTTTCATGTACAGCAAAATTTTCAACTTGCCAGTTAACATCAGACCATGATCCTCGGATAACGATGCGATAATCATGGGGAATATTGCGATTTTTTACAATGAATAAAACGTGGTCGTCCTTATTATCCTTGGTGTTTTTTCCGTTATCAACGCGAAAAATGGCAGGCCCCCAAATAATAGAAAATCTGTTGGCTGTCACTCTGCTCTTTTCCAATGATGTTTGAATATCTTCTGCAACCTTAGTCGGCTCTGGTTTTTCAGTTATTATACTTCCTGCACCACTGATAAAGCTGAGTGCGAGATTTATTCTTTGATCTTTAAGCGAAATAGTCATTTTTACTCTCCATTTTTATAATATAAATTTTGATATTATGCTCTGGTAAAAGTATCAATATTCAACTTTTTATAACCCATTGCATAGGGGTATTTTATTTTTATTTCTTTGTGGTAAAACGTGGAATAGGGTAATATTCCAGATAAAAATCAATGGGTTTTATACCCTATGGATTTCAAGATGCATCGCGACGGCAAGGGAGTGAATCCCCGGGAGCATAGCAAACTATGTGACCGGGGTGAGCGAGTGCAGCCAACAAAGAGGCAACTTGAAAGATGACGGGTATAAACCCATCTTAGTGCTGGTCTCCTTATGTATTTCCTCTAAAGATAATCCCTATTGGAATAATATCTTAATCTTATTTCTAAATAAAAAACAGAGTTGAATTTTAAGTTGATAATAATAATATTTAAATTTGAAAATATGTTGGTTTGATTATTTCATATAACTATGATTGATAAATAATAATCTTTATTGAGAAATGAATAGATAGGGTTATGAAATATAACGATATGGAACTTATTTGATTGGATGCTATTTGATTACTGAAAAATATATCTATACCCTATGGATTTCAAGATGGATCGCGACGGCAAGGGAGCGAATCCCTGGGAGCATAGATAACTATGTGACCGGGGTGAGTGAGTGCAGCCAACAAAGAGGCAATTTGAAAGATGACGGGTATATTTGTTTATATTAAATAATTAAAGGGCATAAAGTGAATATGCCCTATGGTATTTAATTATTTCTCAAGTGGCAGGGTATTGTCTGCTCCCCATTCAGCCCATGATCCATCATATAAATAAACATCTTTCTTGCCGATGATATCTAAACCCAATACTAAAACGGCAGCAGTCATACCCGATCCACAACTGGTGATAACCGGTTTGTTTAAATCGATGCCTTGCTGATGGAAAATATCGGTAATTTCAGTTCCTGATTTAAAGTGACCATTCTCTATCAACATCGTCCACGGAACGTTTTTACTGCCAGGAATATGGCCCATTCTTAATCCGGGGCGCGGTTCTGGCGCTTTAGCTTGAAAGCGGTCTGTTGCTCTGGCATCGACAATTTGGATTTGTTGATCATTTAGCGCATCCAGAATTTGTTCCAGTGATTTCACTTTGTCGGCATCAAAATCGGCACTAAAGATTTGAGGATTGCGTTTCACTTCACCTGATTCTGTTGGCAATCCTGCCTGTTGCCAGCCTTGTAAACCGCCATCAAGAATACGGACGTTGTGGCTACCGAATATTTTAAATGTCCACCATGCACGAGGGGCAGAGAACATATTGCCTTGGTCATAAATCACGACTAAATGATTTTTACTGATCCCCATTGCGCCAACAGCCTGACTAAAAGTTTGCGGATCGGGCAGCATGTGAGGTAATCCACTTTGATGATTGGCAATTTTGTCTAAATCAAAAAATTGGGCGCCGGGAATATGGGTATCCAGCCAAAGTTGATGGCAATCAATTTGTTGAGGTGGTGGTGGGGCGGTTGCATCAAGGATGACGAGATTCTTATCATCAAGATGATCTTTTAGCCATTGTGGAGTGACAAAGTATGCGTTATTCATGGGGTCCCTCACTTGATACGAAGATAAAATAGTCCTATTGGGATAGGCACTACGTGTTACAGCCCGTTATTGTTGTTGTACCGGCGCTGTGGTGGTTTCTGGTTGTTGACTGGTTAGTGATTCTACCGGTGTGGTTGAGCGGGTGTACATATTAAGGCCCGCCAAGAATACGCCGCCAATTGAACCAAATGCAAAGATAGCGATGAAAATGATAAGGAGCTTTTTCATTATTGTTCTCAGGTGTTGTAGAAAATAGGCAGTATATAGCGTTCTGAATAGCTGGCAAGGTGCTCACCAATTTAACAAACGAGTTGATTGTCGCCTCGACATAAAGCTGATTTCATTTTTGCTCTGTGGGACAATAGCGCTCCGGTTGTATGGCAGAGAATCCAATGGCACTTTCCAATTCAATAAAAAATCAGATAAGTCAGTGGTATAAGATATTACCTCAACATATTAATGGTTTTATTTCTCGTGTTCCGCAGCGGCAGATGATTGCCGAAGTTGCAAAAACGCTTGCGGATCAGGAAGGTCGTCATTTGGTTATTGAGGCGCCAACGGGAATCGGCAAAACCCTTTCTTATCTGCTACCTGGGATTGCTATCAGCAGAGCGGAAAGTAAGCCATTGGTCGTGAGTACGGCGAATGTCGCTTTGCAAGATCAGATTTACAGTAAAGACCTTCCTCTGTTGCGTAAAATTATTCCCGATCTGAAATTTACCGGGGCTTTTGGTCGTGGTCGTTATGTTTGCCCACGCAATCTTGACGCTATCTGTGCAACCGAGAGTGAGCAGATCGATCTTATGTTTTTGGTTGAGGACAAAACAGAGCTTGCCAGTAGTGAAGAGAGGGAATTGTGTGGTCGGTTGCGTAGTGATTACACAACTTTTGCCTGGGATGGGTTGCGTGATCACCATAAATTGGCTTTGTCCGATGCTTTGTGGGGGAAAGTGAGTACGGATAAAGTAAATTGTTTGGGACGTAACTGTCAGTATTATCATCGTTGCCCATTTTTTATTGCTCGCCGTGAGATAGAAAATGTCGATGTGGTGGTTGCTAACCATGCGTTAGTGATGGCGGCATTGGAGAGTGAATCGGTACTCCCTGATGCTAAAAATTTGTTATTGGTACTCGACGAAGGCCACCATATACCGGATGTTGCCAGGGATTCTCTGGAAGTGGAGGGGGAAATCACTCTGTTTCAACTTAATGGTCAATTAGATACTTTTGTTCGTCATGTTGAGCAATATCTGGTGCAATTCCATCCGGCAAAGCCACCACGCTTAGCTAATGCCAGTCGCCTTAATGAACACAGTGAAAAACTACGGGAATGCTTTAGAGAGCTCGCAATTATCACTCAGGCGTTTTTATCTGAAAAGAATGAACTAGATGAGTATCTGTTTGAGATGGGTAAATTACCGGATAACTTGCTACTTTGCTGCCAACAGCTATTTAAATTGACCGACGGTTTACGGGGTTTGGCAGAAGCGATACTGAATGATTTGACTGAGCGGACGGCTAAACAGGATATTGTCAGATTGCATCGGTCTATTTTGCATACTAGCCGTACGCTTGGATATTTTGAAAATATGACTAAGCTGTGGCGTTTAGCGGCGTTGGAAGAGTCATCCAGTGCGCCGGTATCAAAATGGCTTAGACGCCGTGATGAGAAAAATCAGTCACACCTCTATTTCCATTGTGCCGGTATCAGAGTCAGCGAACAGCTTAATCAACTGCTTTGGCGTAGCATTCCTCATGTGGTTGTGACATCGGCAACGCTTCGTTCTCTGAATAGTTTTTCCCGTATTCAGGAGTTGACTGGGTTGACTGAAAAAGCAGGCGACCGTTTTGTCGCATTGTCATCACCTTTTGATCATGTACGGCAGGGTAAACTGGTTATTCCCAAAATGTCATGGGAGCCGACACTGCACAATGAAACCGCTCATTTGCAAGAGATGGCGTGTTATTTCAGAGCTCAATTGCTGAGGCAGCAACATAAAGGCATGTTGGTTTTGTTCAGCAGTCAGAGGGCGATGGATATCTTTCTCTCTTATGTAACGGATTTACGTCTGATGTTACTTGTGCAAGGGGATCAGCCACGTTATCGGTTAGTGGAAACACATTGTCAGCGTATCAATGAAGGGCAGTGTAGTGTTTTGATTGGATTGCAATCTTTTGCGGAAGGGCTGGATTTAAAGGGGGATTATCTGTCCCAAGTTCACATTCAAAAAATCTCATTTCCGCCAGTGAATAATCCAGTCATTATTACTGAAGGCGAATGGTTGAAATCACTTAAACGTTATCCTTTTGAAGTGCAGAGTTTACCAAGTGCTTCTTTTAGCCTGATTCAGCAAGTAGGAAGACTTATTCGTAGCCATGAATGTTATGGTGATGTGGTGATTTATGACAGGCGCTTACTGAGCAAAAGGTATGGCCCAAGATTATTGCAAGCGCTGCCCATTTTCCCTATTGAGCAGCCGGAAGTTCTTTCAGAGACAGAAATTGGGGACATGAATACTCTTTTGCAAGGAAGGCAATAATGAAGGCAAATTCAGAAGAGTTAACAATTTTCGTGTCAGTAGTGGAAAGCGGGAGTTTCAGTCGTGCGGCGGAACATCTGCAATTAGCAAATTCCGCTGTGAGCCGTTCTATAAAAAAACTTGAAAAGAAACTGGGTGTGAGTCTGCTCAATCGCACAACACGTCAGCTTAGCTTAACCGAAGAAGGTAAGCGTTATTTCCGCCGAGTTTAGCATGTACTACAAGAAATAGCAGCCGCTGAAACTGAACTTATGGAATCTAAACATACGCCAAGTCTCTCTTTAAGACTTGGTATCAGTTTTTCTTTACTTAAATTTTCTGTCCAGATTTTTGTCGTGATATAGATATCTTCACGGGCTACACCGCTTTCTTCTATGGCTTGCCCTACCGCGGTTTCATTCTCATAAATCTGTGCTGTATCAAGCGCACGATATCTCAATTCAAGAGCATTTTTTACTGATGTAATAACAACATCATCTTTCAGACGAAAAGTACCTAATCCAAATGCAGGAACAGACATAATAAACCTCATGTAATATTTGATTGAGAAAGGTTTTATTATCATGAGATAAATTGCAATAAAAAAGAGCAATAAATGCAGAAGTCTTTTGCTGATATGGCAAAGATATAATATACCCGTCATCTTTCAAGTTGCCTCTTTGTTGGCTGCACTCGCTCACCCCGGTCACATAGTTATCTATGCTCCCGGGGATTCGCTCCCTTGCCGCCGCGATCCATCTTGAAATCCATAGGGTATATAAGTTAATTTAAATAAATTATTTAAGGGAATACGAACATGTTTACTTCCAGATTAACGATGTTGCACTTATTTATGTGAATCTACCACAGGCAATATCTCTGTGGGCTTATTTTCACTTAGCAAAAAATGCCGGCCTTTTGCGATACCCTCTTCATGGAGAGGGTTTTCGGCTAATTTAGTAAATAAAATCGATAGAAAAGGCGATTTATCCTACTTTTTTCAGAAAACAGGTTTTTAATACTAACCCTCTGATTTTATCTGCGTTACATTCGATTTCATCGTCACGATGGGTAAGACGGATATTTTTAATCAAAGTGCCGCGTTTTAACGTTGCTGATGTGCCTTTTACTTTTAGATCTTTGATGACCTGTACAGAATCGCCATCATTAAGTAAGGTGCCATTGCTGTCTTTTACTTCGGTGTCCATTTTGTTATTTCCTCAAGTTATTTCTGAAAATAAGTGTGGATTATAGACAATTTGTACTGATTTTTAAAGGATATGGCGAAATTTGTCTGTGTGGAGGACATCTTATGATGTATTTTACTGCTCAACGCTTGCTTCAATGTGCTTGTTTGGTAAGCAGCGAAAGATCAATAAATTGGATCACCATGTGGTTTAGAATTTCAATTGTTTCCTGCTTAATGTCATCATCGACATCATTACGAGTATACCCGTCATCTTTCAAGTTGCCTCTTTGTTGGCTGCACTCGCTCACCCCGGTCACATAGTTATCTATGCTCCCGAGGATTCTCTCCCTTGCCGTCGCGATGCATCTTGAAATCCATAGGGTATATAAAGTAGTGTGGATGTCTTTGTTTTGACTAATTTGGCAGTCTCCATAATAATTTTACCTTGATGTTAATAATGAGTTTTTCATTGATGAGATGAATGTAACTCGATATTAGTCTTAAATCATATAGTTTATTCCTATTAAATCAATAGTTAATTTTTATAGGAAAATATTGACCATAAAATTTTTAGATTAATATTAAAAAATATAATAATTTATCAGGTAAATCTGTTGAGTAATTTTGACATGAATGAGTTTTTTATTCATGAAAAAACCGGAGAATGACTTTATTCCTCCGGCTTCTATTTTATTTCGATTAAATAAAATGATTAATCGATTTCGGTGATTTTAGGCTTTCTTTTTATTGTTGATGTAGATCCGATGGAGGCAAAAATAATACAGAACAGCGCCAGCCATTGCGTTATAGTTAAATGTTCATTCAGAAACGCAATACCAGATAGCGCACCCAGCGCGGGTTCAAGGCTCATTAGAGTACCAAATGTTTGTGCAGGTAAACGGGTTAGAGCAATCATTTCCAGTGTATATGGGAATGCAGTAGACAGAATTGCAATTGCCAGTGCCAGAGGGAGAATTGACATATCAAATAATAATTCTGGCCCCGTTTGTATCAAACCGACAGGGAAAAATATCATAGCAGCGATAAATGAACCAATAGACACCGTTGCGGCTCCATGGCCTGCACCGGCGCGTTGGCCGAAAATAATATACAGTGCCCAGCAAACACCTGCGCTGAGCGCATAAATAATCCCTATAGGATCTAAACTATTAATATTATTATTGCCAATGGGTAGTAGGAAAGCTAAGCCGGCGATAACCAATGCCACCCAAAGAAAATCTATTGGTCGGCGTGATGAGAACATAGCTACAGCCAATGGGCCGGTGAATTCAAGAGCCACGGCAATACCTAAAGGAATAGTTGTCAGTGCCATATAGAATGTATAATTCATCGCGCCAAGAGCAATACCATAGGTAAGCAGTGGCATGATGGATTTTCGGCTAAAACGCAAGCGCCAGGGTTTAAAAATAATAAACAGAATGATAGTTCCAAGACCTAGGCGCAGTGCGGTAACACCCGGTGCACCGATGACCGGAAACAGCGTTTTGGCAAGAGAAGCACCACCCTGAATTGATGTCATGGCAAGCAGTAACAGTATTACAGGTATTAATGGAAAGGTACTCTTTTGGAGCTTGGAAGGAGACATCCGGGCAAAACCTCAAATTAAAATCAAGTGATTTGGCCGACAATCTTCGCAGTGAAATGCAGATAACTCAATAGGTTTAGAGAATATAATTTTAGCGAAATATTTTTCATTTATTAGACCATATTATATGGTTATAGTGAAATTAAATTTCATTATTGGTATATAATTCTGTATAAATTTACATTGTATTTTAATATGTTGATAATTTAGGGATTACAAGTGATGAAGGTATTTACTACAATCTGGTTAATTCTTGATTTCATATCATAATAATTAAGAATAAGTTATGATTAATGCTAATATATTGAATATGAAAGAAACCGTCTTTATTTGGTTTTTCTTGGTATCAGTTTTATAAGTGAGTTGTATGATTGTGATACTAACGTATAATCCTATTTTTCATGTGAAGGTAAAGTAACAGGAGCTGAGATAATGAAAAGTATTGCTGTTTATTGTGGTTCAAGTCTGGGAATATCTGAAATCTATAAAGAAAATGTCATTATCTTCGCAAAGGAATTGGTTAAACGTAATCTTACGCTCATTTATGGTGGCGCCAGTGTGGGCATTATGGGAACTGTTGCTAATACGGTTTTGGCAGAGGGTGGGAAAGTCATTGGTGTTATTCCAACATTATTGGAGTCACGGGAGATATCACATAAAAATCTGACAGAATTATACGTTGTTGAAACTATGCATCAGCGTAAAAACAAAATGATTGAGTTAGCTGATGGTTTTGTTGCTTTACCTGGGGGTTTTGGCACATTGGAAGAGTTCAGTGAGGTATTTACCTGGAGTCAGATTGGGTTACATACGAAACCTTGCGGTATTCTTAATATTAATAACTTTTATGATCCGCTAATTGCGATGATTAATAAAATGGCTGATGAACAATTCTTGCATGAAAAATATCGTTATATGGCAATAATTGAACAAGATCCTGCTATCTTACTCGATCGTTTTAATACTTATCGGGCACCCTCTGTAAAAACATATTAAAATCCATTTTATGGTGAAAAAGCGATATCATTGTAATGCTGTAAAAAAGGAACCAAAAAATAAAACTTGATAGGATCCACTTCCATGAAAAAGTGGATGATACAGAAACAGCATCTACCTTTGATTAAGGTAATAACTATATTAGTTATCAAAATAAATAAACCATTCCTGTTGTATAGATATTAATTAAAATATCTTCTCACAGGAATGGTTGTTAATACTAATGATTAAATATTAGCTTACAATCATATATTCTACTATTGGATTATTACCGCCATCTGCTGTATAGGATAAATGTAAATCATCACCTAAATAATCGGTTGAGATTGAGTAGCTGCTGCTGCCAATCAAAGGGTTACTCCATGTAACATAGATACTATAGATTTCGCCTTTACTATCTACAAATACATAGGTACAGCGCCCTGCAACACCACCTAACAGGCTGTTTGAATCACTTCTCCAAATCGCTTTTCCAGGCGTGTTATCATTGCTTCTATTAATGACTTGAGGAGGAAGAGTGGTCCACTCACCTTGATCCAGACGAATAGAATCCTGAATAAGTTTAAGTTTATATATTGATTTGTTAGTTACTTTTGCAATAACGCTGATTGGTGCTTTTAAGGAGATTGCTTCGATCTCTGACATAGTATTACCTCTTGTGATTGATGTTAAAAATATGATTAATAAATTCCAAGATTTTAATTTAGCCTATTATGGTTATATAAAATAACTTGGGGTGAAACCAACCTTCTTCGCTATATTTGATAGCTTATTTTACTTCCTATTAGAATTCCTTTTCTTTATGTTTCCTAAAAATCAATTTTTATATCTGAGTCTTTTTATTTATCGTTATCACCATTTTATTACTATTTTTGATAATTTTAATCTTTTAAAAGATTAAAATTAAAAGCAAACTATCTATTCATTGGTGTAGATAAAAAGATTTATTTTGTCTCGATGTTTTTTAAGATACCTTTTCTCTCAGATAAAAGTCAATTTTTTTGCTCTTTGTGTTTTATTATAAAATAACAACCGGTTAATTATATTTTCGTACTTAAAAACGTAGATATAGATGATAAAATATGTCTATGTTTTTTAATAACTAATATATAAAACGGCTATAATGGCAAATAAAAATAGAACGCCAATTTTATGACGGGAGAATAATAATTTATTATTTTTTGAACATTAATTCATCATTATATTGATGAGATGTTAATGCGTTGTAATATTGAATGAGTATAACTTAGCAATATACCCAATGGATTTCAAGATGGATCGCGACGGCAAGGGAGCGAATCCCCGGGAGCATAGATAACTATGTGACCGGGGTGAGTGAGTGCAGCCAACAAAGAGGCAACTTGAAAGATGACGGGTATAGATTGTATTTATTTTGAATAGCGATAAACGTATTAATTTGATAAGTCTTTATTTTTGCTAGGAAGTTTATTGATTTATTGATTAACAAATATTTGGATAATGAGATGAAATTATATTCACTATAGGGACTATTACATCCTTGATGAAAAAATTGTAAAAAAGGAAATTATTGTGAACGTAATGTCATTAATCCCTAATATGTTTATTTGCAATGTGCCAATATTGATTTCTCTTATTTTCTTCTTTGTGCCTGATTTGAAAGCACATTCCGCATCAAATTAAATCACAGTATCGTTTTGTCATTTAGAGTACCAATAGAAAGCTTGTTACTATTTTATTAAAAGTAAAAAATCAAAGCAGTCTATTTTTAGATATTAGCCGTCAGATCTTGCAAGCAAGCCTTTGAGTTGGAGGAGCGCCTTGGGATGCCGGGGCTGCTCCTAAAATTTTAACACTGTTTTAGTGAATGAATTTGCAGTACGATATAAGTTAATTAGCTCGAATAACGCTCAAAACTCTCCGCGATCTCTTAATACTATTGTGGCATAATGCGCCGCTATCGATTTTTCCGATTTTCCTTTTGTTTCTAAATGTAAGAGCGAATGCAGTGTTAAGTACAAACAACATCACCATGCAATTTGGCAGTAAGCCCCTGTTTGAAAACATTTCTGTCAAGTTTGGCAACGGTAACCGTTATGGTCTGATTGGCGCTAATGGTTCCGGTAAATCCACTTTTATGAAAATTCTGGGAGGTGATCTGACACCCTCTGTCGGCAATGTCAGCACCGATCCCAATGAGCGTATTGGTAAACTGCGTCAGGATCAGTTTGCTTTTGAAGAGTTCACGGTGTTGGATACCGTGATTATGGGGCACACGGAACTGTGGCAGGTAAAGCAGGAGCGTGACCGCATCTATGCAATGGCAGAAATGAGTGAAGAGGATGGCTATCGCGTTGCGGATCTGGAAGTCGCTTATGGCGAGATGGATGGTTATAGTGCCGAAGCGCGAGCCGGAGAGTTGTTGCTAGGCGTGGGTATTCCAGTAGAACAGCATTACGGTTTGATGAGCGAAGTGGCACCAGGCTGGAAATTGCGGGTATTGCTGGCTCAAGCGCTGTTTTCTAATCCTGATGTTCTGTTATTGGATGAACCGACGAATAACTTGGATATTGATACGATTCGTTGGTTAGAGCAGATACTGAATGAACGAAATAGCACTATGATCATTATTTCCCATGATCGCCACTTCCTGAATACGGTTTGTACTCATATGGCCGATCTCGATTACGGTGAATTACGTCTGTTCCCCGGTAATTATGATGAATATATGGTTGCCGCCACTCAGGCCCGTGAACGTCTGCTCGCGGATAATGCGAAGAAGAAAGCACAGATTGCGGAGTTACAGTCTTTTGTCAGCCGTTTCAGCGCTAATGCCTCCAAATCAAAACAGGCGACTTCCCGTGCTCGTCAGATTGATAAAATCCAGTTGGGAGAAGTTAAGGCATCCAGCCGTCAGAATCCTTATATCCGTTTTGAGCAGGATAAGAAATTATTCCGTAATGCTCTGGAAATAGAAGGTTTAACTAAAGGTTATGACAATGATCCTCTGTTTAAAAATCTTAATCTCTTGCTGGAAGTTGGTGAGAAACTCGCTGTTATTGGTGCTAACGGTATTGGTAAAACAACTTTCTTGAAAACGCTCGTTGGTGAAACAGAGCCAACCAGTGGCACAGTTAAATGGTCTGAAAATAGTAGCATTGGTTACTATGCTCAGGATCATGCCAGTGATTTTGACTGTGATCTGACGGTTTTTGACTGGATGAGTCAATGGAAGAGAGAAGGGGATGATGAACAAGCTGTTCGTAGCGTATTAGGCCGTTTGTTGTTCAGCCAAGATGACATTAAGAAAAAAGTCAAAGTATTATCGGGTGGCGAAAAAGGGCGGATGCTATTTGGTAAGTTGATGATGCAACAGCCAAATATTCTGATAATGGATGAACCAACAAACCACTTGGATATGGAATCCATTGAATCCCTGAACCTCGCGCTTGAATTGTATAAAGGTACTTTGATATTTGTTTCTCATGATCGGGAGTTTGTTAGCTCATTGGCAAGCCGAGTTATGGAAATTAAATCTGATAAAGTCATTGATTTCAAAGGTACTTATGATGAGTATTTGAGAAGCCAAGGAATTGTTGAGTAATAATCTTGTGGCATAAATCGCCCTAGTTGAGATAACCGGGGCGTGTTCTTTCTATTGCTTGTTATTTCTATTGCGTGTTATTTCTATCGGTAAATAGATTAACTGTTGCACACCTCGCAATTGGGATCTTTAAGTAATTTAATATCACGAAATTGCATCGTCATTGCATCAAACAGTAAAACCTTTCCGCTGCTGACTTTGCCGTATCCAGTAAGGAGTTTGATGGTTTCCATTGCTTGTAATGTACCGATGGTGCCGACCAATGGCGCCATAACTCCCGCTTCTACGCACGTCAAATTGTTTTCGCCAAACAGTCTGCTCAGGCAACGGTAGCAGGGGGCATTTGGCTGATAAGTAAATGTAGTGAGTTGTCCTTCCATGCGAATAGCGGCACCAGAAACCAGAGGCGTTTTCCTTGTCAGACACAAGCGGTTCAGTTGTTCGCGGATTGCCACATTATCAGTACAATCTAAGACAACATCATTCTGGCTGATAAGTTCATCTAGCGCCTGATCTTCCAGTAATCCATTAACGGTTTTAATCGTGACATGTGGGTTTATTGCCCGGAGCGTCAATTGGGCTGAATGCACTTTAGCCATGCCGATACGTTCATCTCGATGCAGGATCTGCCGTTGCAGGTTCGAGAGAGAAACAGTATCAAAATCCAGTAGTGTTATTGTTCCCACACCTGCCGCGGTTAAATATTGGGATGCTGCGCAACCTAAACCACCGGCACCGACTATCAGGATCGCCGAAGATTTCAATTTTTCCTGACCGTCAAAATCAAACCCGCGTAGAACAATCTGACGGTTATAGCGTAGGGTTTCTGTGTCTGTTAGTTCAATGGTCATTATTCATTTTTCAGTAAGTGATTGAACAATTCGATTTCAACATTTTCACCAATTTCTACCCGACCACGTTCACGTTCCAGAACAATGAAGCAGTTCCCCTGACTGAATGAACTAAATATATGAGAGCCTTGATGCCCTGTCGTACAGACTTCTAATTGACCGTGTTCATTCACCGAAGCAATACCTCGTTGGAAATCCATTCTCCCCGGCGTCTTTTTCAATGGCGTGGTGACCTTGGCGCGCATACGCATAGGGGGTTGCCATGCTGTAAAACCGGATAGACGAGCGATTAAAGGTTGAACTAATTGATAGAAAGTGAGAACGGCTGAAACTGGATTACCGGGCAAACCACAGAACCAGGCGTTTTTTAGTTTGCCAAAAGCGAAGGGTTTACCCGGTTTAATTGCCAGTTTCCAGAAACAGATTTCGCCTAATTCATCCAGTATCTGCTTGGTGTAGTCTGCTTCACCCACAGAAACACCACCACTGCTGATAACTAAATCAGCTTGTTGATCTGCTTCACCAAAAACATGGCGTAAAGCTTGGGGATTGTCTGCAATAACCCCTAAATCAATAACATCGCAATCCAGTTTTTCCAGCATTAGTCGAACGGCAAGACGGTTGGTATCATAAATTTGGCCTTCCTTCAGTGGGTGACCGATAGCTTGTAGCTCATCACCGGTCGAGAAAATGGCGACTTTTAATTTGCGAACGACTTCAACGTCGGTGATGCCTAAAGATGCAATTAGCGGTAACTGAGCGGTGGATAATTTGCTGCCTGCCGGTAGTACCACCGCACCTTCAGTAATATCTTCGCCGGCCAGACGGATATTCTGGCCTTGCTTGGCTGGCTGAGTGAAGACAATGCCATCATCAGTAATCTCTGCGTGTTCTTGCATAATGACCGTATCAGCGCCTGTGGGAATAGGTGCGCCAGTCATAATGCGGATACAAGTTGCAACCGGCCATTCTCCTTGAAAAGGTGCGCCTGCTAGTGCTTTTCCTGCCAGAGGTAGTGGTTTACAGCTATTTAAATCCGTATAGCGTACGGCATAACCATCCATTGCTGAGTTAGCAAAAGGCGGCACATTGATAGGAGAAATAATATTTGTTGCAGTAATGCGTCCTGATGTTTGCGGGAGGTTGACGGTTTCTGTGTCAGTCAGTGGTGTAACTTGCGTCACAAGTTTTTCCAACGCCTGCTGCAAAGAGATCAATCCAGAGGTGTGACAGTGATCCATAATGATGCTCCCAGATAAGGTTTTTCATTAGGCATTATGGCAGAGATCATCCTATGTGTGAGTGATATTTGGCTTTGATGAGTATCCTATGTTTCATAAATGCGGCGATATTGGTCTCGGTGGTCCAAAGCGCCGCAACATGTGATAAATATGCAGAACATCACGATTAACCTGGCGTCAGGGAATCTGCTGTTGTCATAGCCAGGTCACAAAGCGGACAAGAGATTATAAGGTTTGACCACTGTCAACGGTTATGACTTGTCCTGTCATCGATTCTGCTTTTAACAACATTAAGGTTATTTCTGCAACATCTTCTGGCGTTGAAATTCTTTCTAAGGGCAAATAAGTGCAAAGCGTATGCATTTTCTCTTCTTTCCCTTTCCACCATCTGGTTTCAACGGCGCCTGGCGCTACGCAGTTAACCCTGACCGATGGAGCCAGTGCCCGAGCTAAGGATCTTGTTAGTCCGTGAACTGCTGATTTGGAAGTGGCATAGGGGATACAAGAACCTAGGCCTGTTTCGCCGGCGATACTACCGACATTCACGATAGCACTCCCTGTTCTTGCTTTAAGATAAGGCGCGGCATACCGGCAACAATGAAATGTGCCTTTCACATTAACATCAATAATGGTATCCCAAATATCGCTAGATATGGCATCAAGATCTTCAAATTGAAGTTGTCTGGTTGTCGCCGCGTTATTTACCAGATAGTCGATCCCGCTAAACTTTTCCACGACAGTGTTTATCATCGCCTGCACAGCCGATTCGTCGGCAACATCCGCTTTTATCGCGATAGCTTGCCCCCCATCCTTGATAATGGCTTCTGTTGTTTCCCGCGCTTCAAGTTCACTTTGTGAATAGATCACTGCGACCGCAGCACCTTGTTTCGCCAGCATAATACTGATAGCCCGTCCTATACCGGTTCCACCACCGGTTACAATGGCTGTCTTACCTTGAAATACTTTATACATAACAATGCTCCTTATTAATATTTGTACATAACATGATGAATCATATCTCTTATAGACAGGTTTGTTAGTACCGTTTTGGCATTATTGTGTGGAAGCCAGACTAATTAAGCTAATGTTGTGTTGTAAAACTCGATTTAGCCTTAGTGGAGGTAACTTATTAGAGGTAAAAATAAATAAGCGGTGCAGAGTAAGAAAATTCATATACGCTGACATTCCAGATACTGTAATTAATTGCTTACTGATTTTTTATTTATGGGTAGAAATAATTTACGTTTTTCTGGGAATTTTGTTAATTAAAAGTGTGTATTATATTTGATTTCTGTTTTGGATTGTGAGAAATAAATTAAAAAATAATATCTTATGGCTATGAACAATTCAATGTCTCCTCAACAAAGTCACCGCTACCTAGCTTTTCATATCGCAATGAGTGGATTTTTGGCGCTAGTCGTCGCTATGGGAATTGGGCGTACTGCTTTCACTCCTCAAGTACCTTTAATGATCGCTGAATTCCAGTTTAGTCTGACTGGGGCCGGTATTGTTGCGGCTTTTAACTATTTGGGATATCTGGCCGGCTCCTATGATGCAATGCGGGCGCGCCGTTTGATTGAATATCGGCTTTGGGCCGGATTATGGGGAGCAGTGATTATCACATTGCTCTCTGCGCTATTGTATGGGGCGATATTGCACAGTATCGCCCGTTTTTTTATTGGTTGGGCGAGTGGTTGGACATTGGTGCTAGTAACATCATGGGCCAATGAACAGTTGGCTAAATTGAATCGTCCTGCGTTGAGTGCTGCCATATTTGCGGGGCCGGGAGTCGGGATATTCGTTACTGGTATCCTTGCCATCGGTATTCAAGCATGGCAAGTGAGTGCTTCCGAAGCATGGATGTTGTATGGCATTTTGGCGCTGATTTGCAGTATCTATATTAGTCGGCATTTGCCCCGTAGTGGTGAGTTACACCGTTCACAGGCTGAGGTGAAGAAACTGACTTTGACACCTGCAATTAAGCGGCTGGTATGGGGCTACAGCTTAGCCGGCTTTGGTTATATTTTACCTGCGACTTTTCTTTCACAAATGGCAAGTGATCGTTTCCCTGGCAGCTTGTTTGCACAGTTTGTCTGGCCAATATTTGGTGGTGCCGCAGTCATCGGCATCGGTTTTGCTATTCTGACCTGTCATATGCTGACAACGCAAATCCGGCTTGCGATCACTTTATGGATTCAGGCCGTGGGCATTCTTATCGCTGAGATCATTCCGGGAATAGGTGGTCTGGCATTAAGCTCTTTGTTGGTTGGTGGTGGTTTTATGTGTGTGGTGCAAATGGGGTTTCAGTATGGGCGTGAATTAGCGCCAGAACATAGCCGTTATATGGCCGGATTATTAACCACCGGATATGCTGTCGGGCAGCTTATTGGGCCGATGTTGTCAGCGGTTTCTACCGCAATAACCGGGAGATTGGAGCCAGCATTATATGTTGCATTGATTACCTTGGTCATTGCCGGGTTATTGGTTTGTAACAGGAATAAACCGACCAGTGAAGTGCGTGTGTAAAAAATTCATATAATTATGAAAAGCAATCACTGGATAATCACCACGTGCTCATTTACAGTGTGTGCAATAGTTACCTGTTAGTCGTGATTGTTTCAGTGATGGTACTTATGACTCGAACATCAATTGACTACCCGCCAGATGATGGAAAGTAATGTCTTTGGAGAAAATAATGTCATCCTTAAGTAAAGAAGCTGAGCTTGTGCATTCGGCGCTGGAAGCTCGTGGTCTTGAAACGCCTTTGCGTGGTCAGGCATTGGTGCCGGAAGTGCGCAAAGCGCGGATTGAGGAGCATATGACGGAAGTTATGAAACTGTTGAATCTTGATTTGCGTGATGACAGTTTGGCAGAAACCCCAGGTCGTATTGCGAAAATGTATGTCGATGAGATTTTTTCAGGATTGGACTACCGCAATTTCCCGAAAATCACATTGATAGAGAATAAAATGAAAGTGGACGAAATGGTGACGGTTCGTGATATCACACTCACCAGCACCTGCGAACACCATTTTGTGACCATTGATGGCAAGGCGACGGTTGCCTATATTCCAAAAGATAAAGTGATTGGGTTGTCTAAAATTAACCGTATTGTGCAATTTTTTTCTCAACGTCCACAGGTTCAGGAACGCCTGACCCAGCAGATCTTGATTGCATTACAGACACTCCTTGGCACCAATAATGTTGCCGTATCGATTGATGCGGTTCATTACTGTGTGAAAGCGCGGGGCATCCGTGATGTAACCAGTACCACGACAACAACCTCCTTGGGGGGATTGTTTAAATCTAGCCAAAATACTCGTCAAGAGTTTTTACGCACAATTCGCCATGTGTGATTTTTACACTGGAATATAAGAATGGCTTGCCAGAGAATTAATTCACTGGATAGCATTCGTGGCTTGGCAATACTGGGGATATTGCTACTCAATATCTCCGGTTTTGCTTTGCCATCCGCTGCTTATTTGAATCCGACATATAATGGTTCAGCTTCTTTAACTGATTTGATTGTCTGGTCTGTACTTAGTGTCTTTGTTCAGGGAAAGTTCCTGTGTATTTTGGCCTTCTTATTTGGTGCGGCATTGGAGCTACTATTACCAAGGGGCAAAATCTGGAATTATCCACGATTAACCATACTTGCTCTAATTGGAATGGGACATGGCATCCTACTCTGGGATGGCGATATTTTGCTCTCTTATAGTTTGGCAGGTTTTTTCAGCTTTCAATTGATTAGCCAAAATAGCGCCAGTAACCGGTTATTTATGAAAGGCGCTATTTTTTATCTGATCGGATTAGTACTATTGTTTATTCTCGGCTTTTTTTCCAGCGGCGAATCTAATAATGTTTCTTGGCAATCGACGGAATTCCAGATGTTATACGAAACATATTGGAAAACGTCTGGTGGATGGCTGGCAGCAAAAGAGCGTTTCAATCAGATCATGTTGATGATGGTCATGCTGTTTGTTCAGTATGGTTGGCAGCTTATCGGTATTATGTCATGTGGTGCTGGATTAATGCGTAATGGTTGGCTAAAAGGGGAATTTTCAGTGAGCCATTATCGAAATGTGGCGCTGGTGCTGATACCGCTCAGTATTGCTGTTCAGATATTCTCTGTGGTGTTCCAATATACCCATAATTGGGATTACTTTTGGTCTGGTATTGTCGGTTATATCCTTGCTGAGTTGGTAACGCCATTTCAGGCACTGGGGTATATGGCTTTAATATATGGTTTCTGGCCGGTCATTTCATGCTGGCGAATTAATTACTGGCTCAATCAGGTTGGGCGAATGGCGATGAGTAATTACTTGCTACAAACCTTAATCTGCACCCTGCTGTTTTATAACCTTGGGTTTTTTGGTCAATTTAGCCGTTTGGAATTGCTTGCATTTATTCTTCCCATTTGGGCAGTGAATATTCTTTTTTCATGCTGGTGGTTACGTCGTCACCCGCAAGGTCCAGTAGAACAGCGGTGGCGTGATATCACGGCGGTGTTGGCCCGGTCGGCTTAAACTGGGTTTTATCCATTGACCGTAATTCTTCAGGGGTTACGGCGGGGTAATCAGTCATACCTTTTGGTACCTTATACGGAGCAGGAATAGGGATCAACGGGCCCAAGAAACGAGGTTCACGTTTCAGAATATAAAGATCGGTCAGGGCACCAAGGCGGGCAATGATTTCGCGTAATCGAACGGTAATCATATTTTTGGGTGTGGAAACCGCATAACACTGAGCATCAATTCCCATATGCATAGCGATAAACAGGGCTCGTTCGCAATGAAATCGTTGGGTGATAATTGTGAAATCATTAGTGTTAAAAACTTTCCGGGTTCTGACTATTGAGTCAAGGGTTCTGAAACCAGCAAAATCCAGTACGATATTTGCAGTAGGAATACCCGCTTTTACCAAATCTCTGCGCATAGTGACGGGTTCGTTATAACTTTGCTGAGCATTGTCACCACTCAGTAACAAATATTTGATTTTGTCGCTGTTATAAGCATTAATGGCTCCCTGAATACGGTACATATAGTACTGATTTGGCGCACCAGAGAGGTAATATTTAGCAGTACCAAGTACTATACCCACTTCACGTTCAGGAAGTTGTTTGAGATCATCAAAGACATAGGGGGCTGTTTTCCAACTAATCCAGCGGTCAAGTGCAATAGCTGTCAGTATCAGCATCCCTATGACGAATAACAGACTAGTTATCAGGCGCTTCCACATGCTTTTGCCTTATACACATTAATGACTGAATTTGTTAAAGGCTACTTTACCTGAAATTTCGAAGCAAGTTTTCTCTGTAAGAAAAAAGCTTGATAGTAAAAGAGAACTAACAAGCTTTTTACGTATTTTTAATGATAAAAATCAGAATGAAGTACGTTTGTACACGCGGTATTCAGGTTTCCAGAAGTTGCGTTCAATCGCTTCATCCAGTGCTCCATCTGAGGTCACAGTGGCAACGCCCTGTATTTGTGCTTCTTTGGCGACTTGTTTAGCAATTTTGCGTGACACTTCCTGAATATCATCGATAAGTGGCAGTAACGGACCTTGACCCTCTTGGGCTAAGGGTGAGCAATCCGCCAATGTTCGGCTTGCTGCCATCAACATACCGTCAGTAACCAGTTTGGCCCCCGATGCAATGACACCCAAGCCAATGCCGGGGAAGATATAGGCATTGTTACATTGCGCTATTGGATACTCCTGATCTTTATATTTGACCGGATTAAATGGACTACCTGTCGCAACCAGGGCGGCACCATCCGTCCAGTTGATGATATCTTCGGGACGGGCTTCAACACGGGAAGTTGGATTCGATAATGGCATGACGATTGGACGTTCACAATGTTTATGCATCTCACGGATGATCTCTTCTGTAAACAAACCTGCCTGACCTGAAACACCAATCAATACTGTCGGTTTAGCATTACGGACAACATCGAGCAGCGAGATTGAATCGCTGTTTACATCCCATTTAGCTAATGAGTCGCTTTTCTGCACCAGCTTGTTCTGGAAATCCAATAGATTTGGCAGTTTGTCTGTTAATAAACCGAAACGGTCAACCATGAAAATACGGGCACGAGCCTGTTCTTCACTTAAACCTTCTGATTTCATCTGGGCGACGATCTGTTCTGCAATGCCGCAACCAGCGGAACCTGCGCCGAGGAAGGTGACTGTTTGATCTTTCAATTGACGGCCCGCCGCGCGACTGGCGGCAATTAAGCTACCTAACGTAACGGCGGCAGTTCCCTGAATATCATCATTAAAGCAACAAATCTCGTGGCGATAGCGATTAAGAAGAGGCATAGCATTTTTTTGTGCGAAATCTTCAAATTGCAGCAGCACATTTGGCCAGCGTCGTTTAACAGCCTGAATAAATTTGTCTACGAATTCATCATATTCTTCACCGGTGATACGCGGGTGACGCCAGCCCATATATAACGGGTCATTTAGGCGTTGCGGGTTGTTGGTGCCTACATCCAGGACGACTGGCAGTGTATAAGCCGGGCTGATGCCACCGCAGGAGGTATACAAGGAGAGCTTACCGATAGGAATACCCATTCCGCCAATGCCTTGGTCACCCAAACCGAGGATACGTTCACCATCGGTAACAACGATGACTTTTACATTTTGTTTGGTCGCATTTTGCAGCATGTCATCAATATGTGCTTTGTTTGGATATGAGATGAACAGGCCACGGGCACGGCGGTAAATATCGGAAAAGTGCTCACAAGCTTCACCGACGGTTGGGGTATAGATGATCGGCATCATTTCGTTCAAATGCGCATCCAGCAGGCGGTAGAACAGGGTTTCGTTAGTGTCCTGAATATTTCGCAGGTAAATGTGCTTATCTGCATCATTTTTGAAATCAAGATACTGCCGATAGGCACGTTCAGCTTGTTCTTCGATGGTTTCGACCGCTTCCGGTAATAAACCGTAAAGATTAAAGTTGCTGCGTTCTTCCTTAGTAAAAGCGCTGCCTTTATTCAGCAGGGGGAATTCCAACAGAATTGGGCCAGCATAGGGAATGTATAGTGGACGTTTACTTTCGTGTTCCAGTTCCATGAATCTTACTCTTTGAACTAAATGGATAAAAGGTCGCTACAGATCCTAAGAGATAGGAAAAATATGTACAGTAAATGTTACTTAATTAGAGGTATTATGAGTAAAAATGAGAGATAACATCCAGAGTTAGATAATAAAATGTTACGGTAATTATTTTTTACAGCGGAAAACCCTCTATCTGCATAGAGGGAAAAATGAATTTTCCACTGAACTTAGAAAGTGTAGTAATCAAATTTGCTGCAACCGAGCGCAGCAAGTATAGATTGAGTCGCACTCCGTTGGGATAAATCACTGTGTTTTCCCTCAACTAACACCGCTCTTTCGATAGCCAGGCAATCACCACCAGAAATGTTCATCAGAATCAGCGCTGCTTGTAATGGGGGCAAGCTTGGGTTAAATGCGGCATTTTCTGCATAACGCCCAGGATAAATTCTTCCATCTTTTCCCAGAAGTGCGGTACCGCTGTAGGAATTACTGTATGGGGCATAGCTCTGGTTTGCTGCATCTAATGCCGTTAGTACTAATTTATCCGTCGTTTCTAGTTTATAGCCATGATTGACCGGGTCCATCAACAAAGTTGTGATGCCCAGATCATTTGGACCAAAAGAATCTGGCAGATAGTGATCTAATGTTGAAGGTGCCTGTTTTGGCAGATGAATCTCTAATTGTGTGCCACTATTAAGTTCATTCATAAATTGGCGGCAATGGCCGCACGGAGAGTAATTCACAGTAACAGATGCCAGTCTTTTCTCGCCTAATAACCAAGCGTGGGTAATCGCACATTGTTCAGCATGAATCGTTTGCTGTAGTGGTACGCCCGCAAATTCCATATTAGCGCCAAAATAGAGGTTTCCGCTTTCACCGCGGGCAATCGCACCAACATTAAAATGTGATATTGGTGTCAGGGAACATGCCGTTGCGAGGGGCAACAGGGCGACAGCCAAGGTGTTATCGTCAAAACCGCAGGCTTTCTTAATAGATTTAGCCTGTTCAGCAGTGAGCATGGCAGGAAAGTCATCGTTTCCTGCGTAAGGTAAAAGTGCATCCTGTAGTTTAGATGGCAGCTGTACCCATATAGGGTGAAAACGAGCTTGCATAGCGTGATCTCCGAATTAACTTGAGATCATTCTAAGTTGTCT
The DNA here is from genome assembly GCF_042879335.1 of Photorhabdus sp. RM96S. Classification (NCBI taxonomy): domain Bacteria; kingdom Pseudomonadati; phylum Pseudomonadota; class Gammaproteobacteria; order Enterobacterales; family Morganellaceae; genus Photorhabdus; species Photorhabdus sp. RM96S. Next base: position 42,526 of record NZ_JBHFKT010000040.1, read on the forward strand.
GATGAGATTTGTAATGTGATAAATATCATATAGATGATGAGAATTATGTAATTGAAGTTGATAATCGAGCGATTATTATCAAATTTCCTAACAGATATACTAGCTAAATAGGTATAGCAGCACCGGGAATACAAAAGGGGCTGTTAGTGAAGTAATGATACCGCAGGTCATCAATGCCAATGAGCTGTATGCGCCTTCAACGAAATTGACCTCTGCACAGCGGGCGGTACCCAAAGCATGTGATGCCGTTCCCATTGCTAAGCCGCGGGATGCTTTGGTTTTTACCTGTAAAAGATCAAACAGGTTATGACCAAATATTGCGCCGAGAATGCCGACAAAAATGACACAAGCAGCACTGATTGCAGGAATACCGCCAATGGCGTCTGCTACTGCCATTGCTATTGGTGTTGTGACAGATTTAGGCAATATCGAAGCGGCCATTTCAGGCGTGGCGCCCATCCACAAGGCAATAGCAGTGCCTGTCACCATAGCGACAATACTACCGATAAAACAGATGCTAATAATGGACTTCCATTGGGCTCGGATCTGGTGTATCTGCTCATATAGAGGAAATGCCAACGCAACTACGGCGGGCTGGAGTAGATCATTTAGAATTTGGCTGCCGGCAAAATAGTGTTCATAAGGCGTGTGGGTTATTAATAATATTGGAATAAGGACGGCGATAGAAACCAATAAGGGGTTCAGAATGGGAATTTTGCATCGTAGTGAAAGTTTTCTTGCGGTGTAAAATACAATCAATGTTAATGGTAGTGACCACCAAATATGACTTAACATTTTTATTTCTCTTGTTTCTCTTGTTTCTGTTGTTTACTCTTAATTTCTGATGTGGAGCCTATAATTGGACGTTCATGATGAACATAGTGGGAACTGTAAGCAACGATAATCATAACAATTGCAGTACTGATCAGGCATGAAAAAACAATCGGAATTATCTGTTGGCTGAGTTGATCGTAATAATTCATTACGCCTACGCCAATAGGCAGAAACAGCAAGGTCATATTTTTTAGTAACAGGCTACAGCCTGGTTTTGCCCAATGAGCAGGAATTAGCTGGAAAGCTAATAAAACGAACAAGATCAACATACCGATAATACTGCCGGGAATAATGATGGGTAGTAGGGAAGAAATGGCATTACCTGTCAGCAAACATAAATAAATCAGAACAAATGCTCTCAGGTACTGCCAACCAACAATCAGTACTTCACGAAACGACATAACAAAATTCCTAATTCTGGTGAGGTACTTATCATACAAGTGACCTTGGGAATGTGCCATCTTTTCCTTCGAAAGGATGACGGAAATTTCGGCGGTTCTGGATTACAGCCCCGATAAAATGATTAGCAAGATTGGTAATGTGTGGTTTGATTTAATATGAGGTTTTCTAGAAAAAAGTGAACTTTATGATAGCGTTGAAGTCCAACCATACGAAAACATACGCTATGGAAAAAATAGTAATTTAATCAATTGCGGGTTGGAATACAACTCGCAGATATATTATATGGGAATAACCATGCAAATTTGTAGGATGAATTATAACGACCTGTCCGATAATGGACGAAAGGCTAAATTTCATTGTTATGGCGTTGGTATATTTGACGTTTTCTCTGGTCAAGATCCATACGTCAACAAGTCTGAATGTTCTTACATTGAGAAATCAGCAATTCCTCCAGGTCAGTATTGGATTGTTGATCGTCCGGTTGGTAGCATAGCGAACCAAGTCAGAGGCACAGCTCTTGATATGATTCATGGTACTAATCATTCTCAATGGTTTGGGTTATATAGTTTTCAGACAATGAATGATTATATATTCGTGAACGGTGTTCGACGCGGAGCATTTCGTCTTCATCCATTGCGTCCGAATGGTAGCGGCGAGTCTTGGGGATGTATCAGGGCTAACGCATGATCATTTTTTATCCATAAGATGACGAATTAACCGTACAAAATAAGCCACGCTTTATTCTTGTTGCAATCTTATCTGTTTACCGTTATTTATCCACA
>NZ_JBHFKT010000041.1:0-41670 GCF_042879335.1 Photorhabdus sp. RM96S
TCATCATTCGTTTTTTTAATCCTGATAATGGGGAATCTGTCATATTAAATGCTAGAAAATCGCGATAAGGCTGGAGATATTAAATGGCGCAGGGTATATACCCTATGGATTATGACGGGTATAAATAATAGCAACACCAGTTATTATACTGGCGTTGACTATTATATTTAGTAATTATTGATAATCACTGACAGGGGCACAAGAGCAATGCAGATTACGATCACCGTAAACATCATCAAGGCGTTTAACCGCAGGCCAATATTTATTGGCTTTGGTTTCCAAGGTTGGGAAAACCGCAGTTTCACGGCTGTAATTATGACTCCAGTCAGAAACCAGTTCAGCTTGTACGTGAGGCGCATTGACCAATGGGTTATCTTCCAATGACCATTCACCTTGCGCCACTTTGCCAATTTCAGCACGAATTGCCAACATAGCATCCACAAAGCGATCAATTTCCACTTTGCTTTCTGATTCTGTAGGTTCCACCATTAGCGTACCGGCAACCGGGAATGACATGGTTGGTGCATGGAAACCATAGTCAATCAAGCGCTTGGCAATATCCATCTCGCTGATACCAAACTCTTCTTTCAACGGTCTAATATCCAGAATACATTCATGTGCCACATAACCATTATGACCGGTATACAACACGTCATAATCATTCTTTAAGCGAGCAGCAATATAGTTAGCATTCAAAATCGCCGTCTGGCTTGCCTGTTTCAATCCTTGTGAGCCCATCATGCGGATATACATCCAGCTAATCGGCAAAATAGAAGCACTACCAAATGGCGCCGCTGAGACAGCTCTCTGTTCGGTAATGCCATCCATTTGAACTACCGAGTGCCCTGGCAAGAACGGCGCTAAATGGGCTTTTACGCCAATCGGCCCCATTCCTGGACCACCGCCGCCATGTGGGATACAGAATGTTTTATGAAGGTTGAGGTGTGAAACATCAGCACCGATAAAACCTGGCGCGGTGATGCCAACCTGCGCGTTCATATTCGCACCATCAAGGTAAACCTGACCACCATACTGATGAATGATTTCACACACCTGACGGATCGTTTCTTCATATACACCGTGGGTTGACGGGTAAGTCACCATGATGCAAGAAAGCTCACCACCGGATTTGTCCGCTTTTTCACGCAGGTCTGCCAGATCAATGTTGCCCTCTTTATCGCAACTCACCACCACAACTGTCATACCTGCCATATGAGCAGAAGCCGGGTTGGTGCCATGAGCAGAACTGGGGATTAAACAGATATGACGATGCCCTTCTCCACGACTTTCGTGGTAACGGCGAATAGCAAGCAGACCCGCATATTCACCCTGCGCACCGGAGTTTGGTTGCATACAAACGGCATCATAACCTGTCAGTTGCACCAGCCAGTGAGATAATTGGCTGATCATTTGCTGATAACCCTGTGCTTGCTCTGGCGGACAGAATGGGTGTAGTTCATTAAATTCAGGCCAAGAGATCGGTAACATTTCTGCCGCAGCATTAAGTTTCATGGTGCAAGAACCCAATGGGATCATTGCCTGATTCAGTGCTAAATCTCGGCGTTCAAGACGATGCATATAGCGCATCATATCCGTTTCACTATGATAACGGTTGAAATTTGGATGCAGAAGGATTTCATCACTGCGCAACATTGATGCAGGAATGGAGAGACTTTCCGTCATCAGCTCTTTATCCAGTGCTTCAACATCTAGCTTGTCATCCGTGCCTGTCAGCACAGAGAACAATTTGACCAGATCATCACGACCGGTAGCCTCACTTAATGTGATACCCACCGCGCCGTAAATATCGGTACGCAAATTGATTTCAGCTTTCTCTGTCCGGGCTAATACTGCTGCTTTATCAGCAACTTCAACAGTCAGAGTATCAAACCAAGTTTTGTAACGTAGAGTAAATCCAGCTTTCTGTAACCCGACCGCCAGAATGTCAGTCAGACGATGAATACGGCTCGCAATGCGTTTCAGCCCCTTCGAACCATAATATACCGCATACATCGCCGCGATATTTGCCAACAACACCTGAGCAGTACAGATGTTGGAATTCGCTTTCTCACGACGGATATGCTGCTCACGGGTTTGCATTGCCATGCGCAGTGCCGTATTACCTGCCGCATCAAGGGAAACGCCGATAATACGTCCCGGCATAGAACGTTTGAATTCATCACGGCTGGCAAAAAATGCTGCGTGGGGACCGCCATAACCCATCGGTACGCCAAAACGCTGAGCAGAACCAAACACAATGTCAGCGCCTTGTTTACCCGGCGCAGTCAGCAGCAGCAACGCCATCAAGTCAGCGGCAACACTGACAATGATTTTGCGCTGTTTCAGTTGTGTAATCAGATCAGCATAATCATGAACTTCACCTGTCGTGCCAACCTGTTGTAACAACACGCCAAATACACCGTCCAGCTCCAAGACTTTTTCTGCTTTATCTACAATCACATCAAAGCCAAAGGTTTCCGCACGGGTACGAACAACGTCTAATGTTTGCGGATGGATATCATCAGCAACAAAGAAACGGTCAGCATTTTTCAGTTTGCTGGTACGTTTTGCCATTGCCATTGCTTCAGCCGCCGCGGTAGCTTCATCCAGCAAAGAAGCAGAAGCAATATCCAAACCCGTCAAATCGATCGTCACTTGTTGGAAATTCAACAGTGATTCAAGGCGACCTTGAGAAACTTCCGGTTGATAAGGTGTATAAGCGGTATACCAGCCAGGATTTTCTAATAAATTACGCAAAATAACCGGCGGAAGTACAGCAGGCACATACCCCATACCAATATAGGATTGGTAACGTTTATTTTGGCTGGCAATCGCTTTCAGTTCAGCGAGTGCTTGCTGTTCAGTTGCACCACCGCCAACATCGGGAGGCTCTGGTAACGCGATATCACGGGGAACAATTTTCTGTGTTAAATCATTAAGGGAATTTGCCCCCACTGTCACCAGCATCTCTTTTTGCTGTTCGGCGGAAGAGCCTATATGACGGCGGATAAACTCACCCTGGTTCTCAAGTTGGCTTAATGTCTGGGTCATTTGTTACTAATTCCTGAAGCTGGCCAGAAATGGCATACAAATAAAAACGCCCTGTTCATCATGTGAGACAGGGCGGCGGTAAGCATATTATTCTTCTTCGTCCAGAAGTGCCTGATATCCTTCGGCATTCAGCAAACTCGAAAGTTCACTTTCATCAGAGGCTTTAATACGGAACAGCCAGCCTTCATTATAAGGCTCACTGTTAACCAATTCAGGCGCGTCATTTAGCGCTTCATTAACGGCAATAATTTCACCACTCAGTGGTGCATAGATATCAGAAGCCGCTTTTACTGATTCAACAACCGCACAATCATCACCAAGATTGATTTCATCACCTACTTCTGGCAAATCAACAAAGACCATATCGCCGAGCAGTTCTTGTGCATGCTCGGTAATACCTACAGTGTATTCACCATTACCTTCTGCACGAACCCACTCATGTGATTCAGCATATCTTAACTCTGCGGGTACATTACTCATTACTATCATCTCCTTCAATCCTAGAATCTACCCCTATTAGGCTATTTTGTGCTCCTGCACCAATCATGCTTACCGGGATAAATTACTATTTACTCATCAAGTTATTATTCGATAAAAATGACTATACGAGAGGTTTACCCGCCCGTACAAAGCTAGGTTTGACTACCTGAACCAGCATTTCACGATTGCGGATTTGTACAATTGCCTGTTCACCAATCCCTTGCGGCACACGGGCAAGGGCAATGCTGAATCCTAATGTTGGGGAGAACGTACCACTGGTAATAATGCCAGAGTGTAAAACCTCCATCTCATCAGTAAAACTGACCGTTAAGCCACCGCGTAACACACCTTTTTCTCTCATCACCAAACCAACCAATTGCTCAGTGCCCTTTTCACGCTGTTTTTCTAGCGCTTCACGGCCGATAAACTGGCGATCTTCGGGTTTCCAAGCGATTGTCCAGCCCATGTTAGCCGCAAGAGGAGAAATGGTTTCATCCATTTCCTGTCCATAGAGGTTCATACCGGCTTCAAGTCGCAACGTATCACGCGCACCTAATCCCGCGGGCTTAACGCCGACACTCAGTAATTTTTGCCAGAAATCCGCTGCTTGCGCTTTTGGTAATGCCACTTCATAACCCGCCTCACCGGTATAACCCGTTGTTGCGATAAACAGATCCCCCGCCTGGACACCAAAGAAAGGTTTCATTCCAGCAATAGTCTGTTGCTGTTCATCATTCAATAGAGACTGTACTTTTGCCTGAGCTTCAGGCCCCTGAACCGCAATTAATGCCAGATCATCACGAACCTGAATATCAACCGGGTAACTGGCTACATGTTCATTAATCCAAGCCAGATCTTTCTCACGAGTCGCAGAATTGACCACCAACCGATAAAAATCATTGCTAAGGTAATAAACAATCAGGTCATCAATTACACCACCAGAAGCATTAAGCATCCCGGTGTATAAGGCTTTACCCTTTTCTGTCAGTTTAGCAATGTCATTTGCCAACAAATAACGCAGGAAATCACGGCAACCAGTACCATGCAGATCCACAATCGTCATGTGGGAAACATCAAACATACCGGCATGAGTGCGGACAATATGATGTTCATCCATTTGTGAACCATAATGCAAAGGCATCATCCAGCCATGAAAATCTACCATACGTGCACCACAAGCCAGATGCTGGTCATACAATGGAGTTTGTTTTGCCATTATTTCCCTCTTTTCATTTCCTACATGAAAACATACCGCGTATTAACCGACAGATACTGTGAATCATGAACAAAAAGCGGCTAAAAAACGCGACGCAAACGATATCTTAGAATGAAAGTTATCACTGAAAACCCAAATGAACCATAAGTAAAAATAGGGTTCAATCCAGTGACCATTAAAAAACAGGTTATAAGTATGCAGAATTTTCAACTATTAAAATGAGTCATAATACTCAAAATTAACAATTAACTTTAGAAAACACTCATTTTCTGTTACAAATCAACTGAAATATGAATAAAACCACCTATTCATATTTCAGCAAGATATGAGAAAAAGTTATCGATAAGCAGAGGCTAAATTAGATTTTTTCAGCCGAATAGGATTTAGAAGAGAGCCAGTCCGGTAAGTCATTCAATCCCATTGCCTGACGAAGTAATTTAGGTTTAATTCCCGGTAAATTATCTGCCAGAGACAACCCGACATCCCGCAAAAGTTTTTTCGCCGGATTATTGCCATCAAATAATTGACGAAAACCTTGCATCCCGGCCAGCATCACAGCAGCACCATGTTTACGTCGGCGCTCATAGCGACGTAAATAAAAGTGCTGACCAATATCTTTTCCCTGACCATGCAAACGACGCAATTCGCCTATCAGCTCAGCGACATCCATGAAGCCCAAATTCACTCCCTGGCCTGCCAATGGGTGAATAGTATGGGCAGCATCTCCCAACAAGGCCAGACGATGAGCCGCAAAATTACGGGCATAGCGACCGGTCAGTGGAATCGCCAGACGCTCACTCATCAGTTCACATTGACCAAGGCGCAGATCAAAATCTACCGCCAATTGCTGGTTGAAACGCCTATGATCAAGCTGTTTGTGTTGTTCTGCGACTTCACCCGGTAGTGACCAGACGATAGAACACAAATGGGGATCGGCAAGGGGTAAAAACGCCAAAATACCATCACCATAAAAGACCTGACGGGCAACCCGGCCGTGCAGCTCTTCGGTGCGAATAGTGGCTACCAACGCATGATGTTCATAATCCCAGAATGTGAGAGGGATATCAGCATGTTGACGCAACCATGAGTGAGCGCCATCAGCGCCAACAACTAAACGAGCCGTTAACATGCGACCATCGGATAAAGTCATAAAAGCTTCATTTTCACCCCAGGCAATCTGTTGCAAAGCCGCCGGTGCCAAAATGGTCACTTCAGATAAGCTGTCTGCTTTTTTCCATAATGCTTCACGGATAACTCGGTTTTCAATGATATGACCAAGATATTCCAGCCCATATTCAGCCGCGCTGAACCGTATACGGCCAAAGCTATCCCGCTCCCAAACCTCTATTTCTTGATAAGGACTAGTGCGCATATCCAGAATTTGTTGCCACACACCAAGATGCTGTAACAGGCGCTCACTGGCCGCATTAATCGCCGAAACCCGCAAAGCATACTCTTCTCCAGCAATAACGGGTTGAGTAGGCGGATAGCTCTCCACCACAGCCACCCGCAAACCACTGCCTTGTAAGCCACAAGCAAGCGCCAAACCAACCATACCGCCACCAGCGATAACCACATCAAATGATTGCATAATATAACGTCCTCTTATTTTGTCTGCTTTATCTGCGGTTATCTTTGGGCGACCCAACCCAGAGTCTGACGGGCCAGCATATCCCGCACAGGAGAGAATTTTTCCATTATCATCAAGCCCAAGTTACGCCCGATTTGTAATGGGAAATAACGATTGGCAAATATCCGTATCAATCCATCAGTAATATCGATGGTATTTTCCCGATCTAAAATCCGTTGCCGCTGATAGTTGGCCAAAACCGGGTAAGTACCAATATCCTGACCAGCAGCAAAAGCCTCAGAAACAACCTGCGCCAGTGTCATAACATCTCGCATTCCAAGATTAAAACCCTGACCGGCAATTGGATGTAATGTTTGCGCGGCATTTCCCACCAGCGCCAATCGGTGACTAATTTGTTGATTTGCAGTAGATAGTGTCAATGGATAGCTGTGACGCTGGCCGGTTTCCAATATTTTCCCCAATCTCCAGCCAAATGCTCGCTGTAATTGCCTAAGAAATTGCTCATTACTCCAACCCGCGATCTCCTTTCTCCGCGCCAACTGATGGCACCATACCAGCGAGCTCCGCCCCCCAGACATTGGTAGCAAAGCAAGTGGACCATATTCCGTGAAACGCTCAAATGCACTGCCTCGCGGATGTTCTGAAGTCAGTACATTTGTAATCACGGCAACCTGTTCATAAGCGTGCCGTTGCCACTGAATATTACAGGCGTGACCAATGGCAGAATGGCTGCCATCAGCCGCTACCAGCAATTCACCTTGCAGTCGTTCGCCGCTGTCCAGAGTAACAGTTACCGATGATAGGGTTCTTTCAACAGCCATAACCCTGGATGGACAATACAGCGTTACACCAGGCGCATTTTTCAGTAATCCGAACAAACCCTGCCCTGCATCATACAATTCGACAACATGACCTAGAGCGGAAATGTTATATTCTTTTGCACAAAGGTTCACAAATCCTGCATGACCACGATCACTAACATGAACGTGAGTTATCGGTATCACATAATCTTCCAGAGCAGACCAAACGCCAATCTGTTGTAAACGCTGACAAGTACCGTAAGCCAGCGCTATCGCTCTGGCATCAAAACCGGGATGTTTCTGCGCAAGCTCTGCCGCTTCAATCAGGGACACATGAATCTGCCCCTTACTCAGGGAAGATATCGCCAGCGCAAGCGTCGCGCCGGTCATGCCTCCACCAACGATAATCACGTTCATTCTTAACTTAACCCTGTTTTGCTTTCACCATCAGAGCTTCAATCTCATCAGCTTCTTTAACGACACTGGCTGTCAGGTTTTCATTACCCGTTTCAGTGATCAAAATGTCATCTTCAATACGGATACCGATACCCCGATATTCCAACGGCACATCTGCATCCAGCGCAATATAAATCCCCGGTTCAACCGTCAATACCATTCCCGGTTGCAGAATACGATCGCGTTCTACACCATAATCACCGACATCGTGTACATCCAATCCTAACCAGTGACCGAGGCCATGCATAAAGAACTGACGATAAGCTTTAGTTTCGATTAAATGTTCAATTTCGCCGTGCATAATGCCCAGTTTCACCAACTCTTCCACCATAATCCGCACGACATGTTCTGTAACTTTGTTGATGCTGGTACCTGGCTTATACAATTCCAATGAAACATTTAATGTTTTCAGTACTATATTGTAAATTTCACGCTGAGCACGAGTAAACTTGCCATTGACAGGGAAAGTCCGGGTGATATCTCCGGCATACCCCAGATATTCACAACCTGCGTCAACCAACACCAAGTCACCCTCTTTCATCCTGCTTTCATTCTCGGTGTAGTGCAGAATACAGCTATTTTCACCGCTCCCTACAATCGTGTTGTAAGCAGGATGACGAGCCCCTTGATGAGTAAATTCGTGATGAATTTCAGCTTCCAGTTGATATTCAAACATTCCTGGGCGGCAAATTTTCATCGCTCGCATATGGGCCTGAGCACTGATTCTACCCGCCCGGCGCATAGCCTCAATTTCTGCCTTAGATTTGAATAACCGCATTTCATGTACCCAAGGGCGCCAATCAATTATCGATAAAGGCGCTGAAAGATTACGGCGACCGCCTTTTCTTAATATGTCCAACGCATGAAAGACAATTTCATCTGCGTAGGCAAATTCACCTTGCGCGTGATAAACCACATCCAAACCATTCAGCAACAGGTAAAGCTCTTCTTTGATATCATCAAAAGGCAAAGCACGATCAATACCCAGTTTTTCCGGTGCCGCTTCTTGCCCAAGACGACGACCAAACCAAATTTCCGCAGCCAAGTCACTCGCTCGATTAAAAAGAACACTATGATTATGCGTATCATCACTCTTAATTAATATCAGCACCGCTTCCGGTTCATTAAACCCCGTCAAATAAAGGAAATCGCTATGCTGACGATAGGGATATTCATTATCTGAATTTCGTGGCGCAGGCGGGGCAGAAAAAATAATCGCTGCGCTGGCCGGAGCCATTTTTGCCAGTAAAGCCTGACGGCGGGATAAATATTCTTGTTTGATCATACCCTCTCCTGCGACTTAGTTAATTGTACCCGTTATCTTTCAAGTTACCTCTTTGTTGGCGGCACTCGCTCACCCCGGTCACATCGTTACCTATGCTCCCGGGGATTCACTCCCTTACCGCCGCGATCCATCTTGAAATCCATAGGGTATTTCTTGCGCTCAATAAACACCAATTAATGCAATGTTGGTTTATCATTTTTTGCGATTAAAACGGCTTTAGGTTCAGTAAAAGCGATATAGCAAAGCTGCGCAGCCACCCGCACATATTCAAGGACCTCTTCCAGTGCCTGCGCCAACTCTTCTTGATCATCACCTTCTTCATAACCAAGCAGACCGATATTGCGCAAATCACCAATAATCTCATTGATCTCTTTTTTATCCGCGAACTTCGGTTGAGCAACACCTAATCCCAGCAAAAAATGGTTAACCCATCCAGCTAATGCATCTGCTCGTTCATATACATTATCTTCCTCATCTGGCAGCAATAAACCAAATGCAAAATTACTGTCATCCAATGATTCGAATGTGATTTCACGTAATTCACGCAATTGTTGAGCTAATGGATGGGAAAACGCTAGCCCATCATTAGCTAAGTCATGAACTAATATCTGCCAACTACTGTCGCGATTACCGCCGCACAGCAGGCCGCTAATCAACCCATGCATCTCCGCTGCCGTCAGTGCCACTGACTGTTGATGCAATATTTCGTCAAAAGATTGATAATCTGGTAATGAATTCTGTATAGACATGTGTATTGGTCATCGTTGACGGTGTAAGTTCATGCTATGCTACCACCAAGGGGAGTCGCTATACCAGACAACAACCTTCGCTAATCGTGAGTTGTCTGTGGGTATGGCGTTATAATGATTGGCGCCGGTTTCAATTCTATAATTCAGAATTAAAACCAAGGCGCAGCAATAAGTCAGGAAGGGGTCATGTCTGCACAACCGGTAGATATCCAGATTTTTGGGCGGTCACTACGTGTCAATTGTCCATCAGAGCAAAAAGAAGCATTGCTGGCTGCGGCTGTGGAACTTGAGCAACGTTTAGATGATTTAAAAGAGCGCACCAGAGTAACCAATACTGAACAACTGATTTTTATTGTGGCACTGAATATCTGTCACGAATTGGCGCAAGAAAAAGTGAAAACCCGTGATTATGCCTATAATATGGAACAGAAAATAAAGATGCTTCAGCAGACTATAGAACAAGCATTAGTGGAACAAGGTCGCATCACTGAGAGCACAATTGCACCAACTAAATGAATTCTATTGATAAATCATGCATTAGTGAGTGAATCATTCGAGAATTAGTTGCTTTCTGTATTTAGTTTCATACAATAGGGTCCATAAAGTTGCTTAACAAGCACTGAATAAATTTCTCTGAGATGTTCGTGAACGGGGAAAGTCCCCTGAGCCGATATTTCATACATTATAGAATGTGGTGCTCCGTAGTCTGGTGTGCATGCTCGGTTCGGCCGAGAAGCCTTAAAGCTGCGACACTATGTTCACCTTGAACCAAGGGTTCAAGGGTTACTACCTGTAACGACATCTTGGAGAATCTCAACTTTAATCGCTGCTGCTATCCACTGGCAGGTTCTATGCAATCAGAGCCCCTATTACCACTCAGACAAAGCATTAGAAAGAAAATACGCCGACAACGCCGTGAACTCACTCCTGAACAACAATCTCTTTTTGCAAGACGGGCTGCTGAGCGAGCAATCAACCACCCCAAAATTCACCAAGCCAGCAAAATCGCACTATTCCTTTCGTTTGATGGTGAACTTGATACCCGTCCACTGATTAACCAACTCTGGCAACAAAATAAACAGATCTATCTGCCGGTATTGCATCCTTTCCGTCATCACCATCTGCTATTTTTAAACTATCAACCCGATACCCCACTCATCAGAAATCGCTTCAATATAGAAGAACCACCGCTGAATGTTGAGCAGGTTTTACCATTATCAGAACTGGATATCATGATGATCCCGCTGGTTGCTTTTGACCGCACAGGGCAACGGCTTGGCATGGGTGGCGGCTTTTACGATCGTACATTGAGGCAATGGCGACAAAAAAATTTCTATCCGATAGGTCTGGCGCATAACTGTCAGTTAGTCGATACACTGCCCATAGCCGAATGGGATATCCCATTACCCGAAATCATCACACCTGAAAAAATCTGGCAATGGCAGTAAAAAATGGGCGCCTTACACAAAGCACCCATTTTTGATATATCAAAACAATCAGTAAAGCAGGCGAGAACGGATAGTACCCGGCAATGCTTTCAGTTTCTGAAATACCATTTCAGCTTGAGCAGGATTTTCAGTCACAATATCAATAACCACATAACCCATATCCCCACTGGTACGCAGATACTGAGCGGCAATATTGATATCCTGTTCAGCAAACACTTGGTTAATACTGTTCAATATACCGGGCCGATTTTCATGAATATGTAGAAACCGGTTGGTATCATCAGCATGAACAGGAAGAGACACTTCCGGGAAGTTTACTGCTGATAAGGTAGAACCATTATCAGAGTATTTCGCTAACTTTCCTGCGACTTCATAACCAATGTTTTCCTGCGCTTCTTGGGTAGAACCACCAATATGTGGGGTCAGCAACACGTTATCAAATTTACGTAACGGTGACTCAAATGGATCATTATTGGTTGCCGGTTCAACAGGGAACACATCCACAGCCGCCCCTGACAGATGTTCACTTTCCAATGCATCACATAATGCCGGGATATCCACCACCGTCCCGCGTGAAGCATTAATCAGGATAGAACCCGGTTTCATCAGGGTCAGTTCAGTTGCACCAATTATATTTTTAGTTGATGGCGTTTCTGGTACATGCAAACTAACCACATCACTCATATTGAGTAATTCTGACAAATGACGTACCTGATGAGCGTTACCTAACGGCAATTTGTTTTCAATATCGTAAAAGTAGACATCCATACCAATATTTTCAGCCAGAATACCAAGCTGAGTGCCAATATGACCGTAACCGATAATGCCCAGTTTTTTACCACGAACTTCATAGCAGCCTTTAGCCTGCTTATCCCACACTCCACGATGAGCTTTCGCATTCGCCAAAGGGATACGACGCAGCAATAACAACAACTCACCAAGGACCATTTCAGCAACAGAACGGGTATTAGAAAATGGCGCATTAAAGACAGGGATACCACGTTTTGCAGCCGCTTTCAGATCAACCTGATTGGTACCAATACAAAAACAGCCTACCGCAACCAATTTTTCAGCTGCCTGAAAAATGTCTTCGGTCAGTTGTGTGCGGGAACGGATACCAACAAAATGGGTATCACGAATTGCCTCTTTTAACTCTTTGGAATCTAATGCTCCCTTATGATATTCGATATTGCTATAACCGGCTGTTCGTAGATTTTCTACCGTGCTCTGATGCACACCTTCTAATAGCAAAAATTTAATCTTATCTTTTTCCAGAGATACCTTAACCATTTATCCTGCCTATTGTTACGCTTCGTTACATTTAAGATTCATTCTCTCAACATAACAAAAAAAACGAACACAGCAATATAAACGATTGCTATTCCCGTCACATAAGTCTTAATAAAGTAGTTATTATGTGGAATAAAATGATCTGAAAAAGAACAAAATTAGGATTTAGATTAAATAACAATCAGAGATATGAAATATATCACTAAATTCTCCACCTATTTTAAAAGTGAAAAAATTTTTAAGGGCGAAAAATTCCGCCCCTGTAAATAATATTATTGAGTAATGGTTTCCACTCCATCAAGTGTTCCCATCAATACAATATCCGCACCACGGTTAGCAAATAGGCCCACAGTCACCACACCTGAGATACGATTAATTTTATTCTCTAACTCAACAGGATCGAGTATGGCTAGATTATGCACATCAAGAATCACATTGCCGTTATCAGTCACGACATTCTGACGATATTTTGGTACTCCCCCCAATTTAACCAACTCACGAGCAACATAAGCCCGAGCCATTGGAATCACTTCAACCGGCAGAGGGAATTTACCCAATACATCAACTTTTTTAGAGGCATCAACAATACAAACGAATTTTTTTGCTATTGCAGCAATGATTTTTTCACGCGTCAATGCAGCACCACCGCCTTTAATCATCTGCATATTGCCATTGATTTCATCCGCACCATCAACGTAGATATCAAGGGAATCCACTTCATTACAATCGAATACAGGAATTCCCAAACTTTTTAACTTCTCAGTAGAAGCCTCAGAGCTGGATACTGCCCCTTCAATCTGATCTTTAATGGAACCAAGGGCATCAATAAAGTGTGAAGCCGTTGAACCTGTCCCCACACCCACAACCGTTCCTGGTGTAACAAATTCGAGTGCTGCCCAACCTACTGCTTTTTTTAGTTCGTCCTGAGTCATATCAATTCATTGCCTATATCAGTTACAAGGAAAGCCTGTCGACTAGTATATACCCGTTATCTTTCAAGTTGCCTCTTTGTTAGCTGCACTCACTCACCCCGGTCACATCGTTATCTATGCTCCCGGGGATTCGTTCCCTTGCCGTCGCGATCCATCTTGAAATCCATAGGGTATAAACCTTGATAGCAACAAAGAAACCGCAATTAAGTTGAGTGAAATGAATCATGAAAAATTAAGAGTGAATGATGTGAAAAACCCGCCATACTAGCGGGCTACAAAAAGAGTGATGTCTATGCAGCCTCTTTGTTACGACGACGACCTTGCTTTTCTTGGCTTGGTGCCTGTGCATGATCTTCCAAAGCCGGACCTACTTTCATGAGAAAATCTAAGGTCTCTCCCGCTTTTTTATAAGTTTGAATGGTATCGAACATCGGTTCTTTTTGTGTTCTCATAACAACACCTCTAAAACGACTTCACATTACTGAACTGATTTAGTCATACAGGACAAAAAATTCCCGACAAAATCTCTCTGTTATGGCCATAGCAACAAATTTAGTAAGATTTCACCTTCAACAAATCCATAGGGTATAAATGCCAAATGTCAAAGAACTAACTCCTTAGACCGACTCTTCAACTTTGCCGTTAATGTCTTAATATCACATGACATTACATATCCACAACGTTCTAGCTCAAAACCAAACGAACGATAGTAAGCTATTTTATCCTTAACGGGTTCATGAATCCTGACGTCTTCACCATCAACCACATTCATGAAAATCAATGCTGCATACAGAGTATACAAAAGCATCTTTCTATGCAACGGATGATTTTCTGTATCCTTCACAAAATTTTCCAATACATGGATGTTAAAACTCTTATCGTGCAAATCATATGTAGATAAAGCGACTCCAGCCGGAGCAGATTCAATTTGGAGATTTTCCCTTGATATGACAAATTTTATACATAAGCTGAAGCAATCATGTCGATTACCGACCTCTGTAATATAATATTCCCAGTTAAGTTCACCATACGCTTTCGTTAGCGTGTTTGCATCGCTGTCAGAGATAGGACCAACCGCCAAATCTATTCCTCTCTGATCCATGTATAACTGCAAAGTATTATATGTTAATTGTGCAACATGTTTCAGTGACAGCATAAAAAGCAACCTTACTTACATTGTTATTAAATAGCCAAAAATAACGATTTTTTAACAATTTTATTGAAAGACTACACTTAAGTGAAACATGCAAACAATCTTTAGCCCGATCAAAAATTCATCATTAAGCTATCAAAAACAGCTTCACCTAGTGATTTCTCCTGAGCATATCGCCTATTCAACCACGTCAACAAACTCAACCTTCAAAAATGGAACCCTCTTCCCAAAGGCGACCAGCCAACAAAAATTTATCCAAATTGGGTATAACATGCGTAATTTCTGAAAGGTAGGATTTTACGGCCCACCAGACAAATTGCCTCATACATCAGAAAAATATGGCATAGTGATATTCAGAAAAATAAATGGAGAATCTTTCTATAATGAAACGCCCTGACTACCGAACACTACAAGCTCTGGATGCGGTGATCCGAGAACGCGGCTTCGAGCGTGCTGCCCAGAAACTCTGTATCACTCAATCCGCGGTTTCTCAACGTATCAAACAGTTGGAAAATCTGTTTGGTCAGCCTCTATTAGTACGCACAGTTCCTCCGCGCCCCACCGAACAAGGCCAAAAACTACTGGCACTATTACATCAGGTAGAGTTGTTGGAAGAACAATGGCTAGGCGATGAACAGGGGACCGATACTCCATTGCTGCTTTCATTAGCAGTCAACGCTGACAGCTTAGCAACCTGGCTATTACCGGCTCTACACCCGGTACTCGCTGATTTACCTATCCGACTCAATATTCAAGTTGAAGATGAAACTCGGACTCAAGAACAGCTAAGAAGAGGTGAAGTCGTTGGCGCAGTCAGTATTCAACCACAACCTTTACCCAGTTGTCTGATTGATAAACTAGGCGCACTGGATTATTTGTTTGTCGCCTCACCAAAATTTGCTACCCGCTATTTCCCAAATGGGGTTACCCGTTCGGCGTTACTAAAAGCCCCAGCGGTTGCATTCGACCATCTGGATGATATGCATCAGGTATTTTTACAACAGAACTTCGAGTTGTCACCGGGCAGCGTTCCATGTCATATCGTCAACTCATCTGAAGCCTTTGTACAACTGGCAAAACAGGGTTCCACTTGTTGTATGATCCCACATTTACAGATTGATCAAGAATTGAAAAATGGTGAACTGATCGACCTGACACCAGGTTTATGTCAGCGCCGGATGCTCTATTGGCATCGTTTTGCACCGGAAAGCAGGACCATGAAAAAAGTGACTGACGCCCTGTTGAAACTTGGGCGTCAGATGTTAAGACAAGATGACATTAATTAAGGTTTTAGCTCAAAAACCACATCAACCTGATCACTGAAGTTGATGCTATCCTGCTGGTAAGTTTCACCCACTCCAGCAGCAGCACCTCCCGACATCATCACATCAGTATTGCGATACTTCATGTGATCAATCACCTCTGGTGCTCGGTAATTGATACTGTATATCGAACCCACTTTGCTACTAAAGCCTTTCGCCAGTGCATCAGCTTGTTCAATCGCATTCTCAATCGCTTTCTGGCGGGCTTCATCACGATATTTTTGCGGATTGTCCACACCAAACTGAACAGATACGATTTCGTTCAAACCCGCTTTTAATGCGCCATCTAGCAGATCATTAAGTTGATCTAACTTACGAACCTTCACCTCCACTGAACGGATCGCACGATAGCCTTTCAGCACCGATTTGCCGGATACATTATCGTACTCATAATCAGGCTGAGTACGCAAATTCGCTGCATCAATATCTTTCTTTTCAATACCGTGATTTTTCAGAAAATCAAAATATTTAGCAACCAGCTCATCAACCTGCTTTTTAGCCCCAGAAGCATCTTTAGCAGAAATATTGACGTTAATCATCAATGTTGCTATATCCGGTTCTGCTTTCACTACCGCATTACCTGAAGTAATAACATGAGGGACTCCGGGTAAATCAGCTGCCTGTGCAGCAAGTGGCACCCCGGCACTTAACATGGCGGCCAACCCTAATGATTTCAATTTCACACAACCTCCGAAGAAAACCTGTTACAGAAAATGTTCATCCCACGGAAAAACCGAAATATACATGGGATGAATGAAACACTAACACAGAGACTGTATGCAAAGAAGTGTTCAGCTTAATCAGAAATTAGCAATCCCTGCTTAGCAAGTTGCCATGCGATATACCACATTATGATACAAATAAACCCATTAATAATCCGTTGAGAAAGCGGCTTACTTAGCACAGGGGAAAACCATGCAGCTAGTAATGACAGAGAAAAAAACCAACTAACAGAAGCAGTTGCCGCCCCAAAAGTAAACCAAGGTCTGAGTTCTGAAGATAACTGACCACCAATACTACCCAGAACAACAATGGTATCTAAATAAACATGCGGATTTAACCAAGTGACCGCAAAGATGATCGCAATTACCCGCCAACGGTTTTTTACTGAATTATTTACCTGCGCCAGTTCAACATTGGCAAACAAAACCACACGTAAGGCCCCCCATCCATACCAGAATAAAAAAGCAACACCTCCCCAGGTGACAAATTGCAAGAGTAAAGTTGACTGACTAAGTAATGCACTACCACCAAATACACCGACACCAATCAAAAAACCATCACTGATCGCGCACAAAGTTGCACTCATTAGATGAAATTGTCTCCTGCTGCCTTGCTGCATAACAAAGGCATTTTGTGGACCAAGAGGCAAAATCATTGCGGCGCTAAGAAAAAAACCCTGCACAAATGTCGATAACATAAAAAAATTCCTCAATAATTATTCACTTTGCTATTTCAAAGTTCAGAATATTAAGAAGAATAGCTCATTAGAGGAAATAAATGCTTCTAATCGATCATAAGAAATTTTAATAACCAACCAAAAAGCAGATTTTTACAGGAAAATTATTTGATTAATTCAAAGAAAATCAAGCTAATACACACTAAAAGTATTAATGAATCTATCAATTCTATGAAAAATAAGAGGAAGGGACTATTTTGAAAAAAATTATGGGTTTCATGCTACTCGTCATCATTATTATTGCTGCTCTTACTGTCAGAAACTACTATTTGCTTCGAAATGATGTTGAAGAGACATTAAACCACCATGAAATAATTGAATACTATATTGGTACAGCCAATATTACAGATGTAGAGCTCAGTAATTATCAGCCTTTCTTATGTAAAAAAGGCTGTGAACGTTTCATTCTTAAAATACAGGGTGAAAAAGGTGATGGGATAGTCACTGCTGATATTAATTTCCATACTTCAGATGTTTCATCCGCTGTCCTTTGCTTATCAGATAACAAGAAAATAGCACTGACAGAAGATATTAACGATGATTTTATTAAAAACAACTTTAATACCTTATGTCAATAAAATAAACCTGGGGAATAGAGCGCCGCGCTATTGATAGCGCGGCGCTGATGTACTGGTAAAAATTTACGGTCTATTCACATAATCAGAAGGTTATTATCCAATCCCTCTGATTAATCACTCATTTTATTCCGCGCCATAGCTTGATTCTGATGCAAATAAACATCCATTTGTGGATAAGGAATACTGATATTGTGTTTATCCAATGTGCGTTTAAAGTTCTCCATCAAATCCCAATAAACCTCCCAAGCATCACCATTGGTGGTCCATACACGCACAATAAAATTCAGTGAAGAAGGTGCCATTTCATGCAAACGAATCGTCACGCCTTTATCATGCTGAATACGATTGTCTGCGGCAATAACATCACCTAATACTTTTTTAACTTCGTCAATATCCGCATTATACGCAACACCGACCATGATCTGGGTTCGACGATTCGGTTCACGGCTGGTATTAATAACATTATCTGCAATAATTTTCCCATTCGGGATCACGATAATTCTGTCATCTGCTGTACGCAATGTAGTAGAAAAAATCTGCACCTGAACAACGGTGCCTTCAACCGCGCCGAGAATAACATATTCACCCGCACGGATTGGACGAAAAGCCACCAGCAATACCCCTGCGGCAAAGTTGGACAAAGAACCTTGTAAAGCTAAACCAACAGCTAAACCAGCAGCACCGATAACCGCAATGACGGAAGCCGTCTGAACACCTAATTTGCCCAAAACTGCAATAATAGTGAACGCAATAATCAAATAACGAACAACAGCAGCCAGGAAATCCGATACCGTTACATCAATGCCACGCAATGACATAACTCTTTTCACGCCCTTACTAATGAGTTTCGCCGCCATTAATCCCAGAACAAGAATGAGAATAGCAGCAACAGTATTGACCAGATATTGAATGATTAAATCCTGATGATTAATGAGCCAGCTTGTCGCTTCATTAATGCCACCAGACAGATTGATATCTTCCATTAAAACCACCTTGATTCTTTAGCTACTTAACTATCATTGAGTAAAATTACTTGATGATTATCCTTCATAGCGACCATTAACAGTAAGAAAAAAGCCTATCGTGCCAGAGAATTATTTCTGTCTATATACAGCTTCTTACCAATCGTACTTTTGCAAAATAAAATCCCGATAATCGGCCAACATATCAATAAAATCCTTGGTACCGCAAAAAGCCAGGCTCTCATTATCATAATAACTCATGCCCTCCTCCATCGAATCAGTTTCAAACTCAAGCTGATTGGCACGAACCATAACTTCTTCGTCATCCATTAACAGCGTATATTCATGACCTACAAGTTGCCATTGACGTTCACTACCTTTAATTTCGGCCAACGCTGAAGCAATCTTATCTATCACCGCCAAATCACCTTTAACTTCTTCATTCAGCCACTGACCAATAGCTTCGTGATCCATTGAGAACCGGCTAGTCACCAGTCCAGTGACATCTAGCAAAAATTCGTATTCCATCATTACCTCCGGTGCGTTCTTTCCATTTTAATACTTCCTAGCAATTCCGCCCCAGAATCAGCCCACAAACGGCCAAGAAGTGGGAGGAGAGTTCAGCCTCAGTGCAAATATAAACAAATACACTATAATTAATAATATCTCAGAGAAACAAAAACAGCAAAATCGAACACACATCCACTAATTGATGAGATATATTCAAGGATCTTGCAATAGAACAATTTATTTTCTATTTCGTCAGCAAAAAAAGACACCTTTCAGGAGCCATTATGATACGCCATATTCTTTTGTTAAAATTCACATCCGAGATAAAATAACAACAAAGGTTTTACACATGCTGTCACCATGACATTTGATGATCATAAAGCTATTTCAAACTATTTGTCTCACCCAGCGCATGACAAATTAAAAGATCTCCTTATAGATTCTGTCGGCGACATCATCGTCTTTGATTATGAAGTGTAATTTTCATTTATGGGAAATAACCATCTGCCAATCAATATTCAACATAATGAATATTGCCGGCGTATCTAAGAATAATTAAATTCGCCGATTATCGGTAGAAATATGTTTATATGGATTATAATGTAAAATTTAAATATTTAATCAATAATTAAATACTATATAAAAAGCTTTTAACCTTGCTTATTTACTGATAACTTACTGTAAAATCATTATCATTTATAAAAGATAATGAGATAATGAGATAATGAGATAATGAGATAATAAAATGGCTGGCTTTACCTCCCATTTTAGGTCGCTAACAAACCTATTTAAAAAAGGAGAGGTGTTTTCTCATCATTTAAAACAAGTCGAAAAATTATAATGATTTGGCGAATTAAAACAGTGTAAAACCAATTTATTCAATAGCTCTTAATGCGGCTAAACGTTTTTAAATTTTTTCCACTAATTCTCTTAATGCGGCTAATATTATTATTTTATCACTTATCAATTAATTTAAAACCTATTCTTCCTGATATTTTCTCTTTTAATATCAGTTATAGAATCGAACTTTCTAGCCGCTTTAAAAAACCTTTAATCACTGTTTTTTACCTTTAATGATTAAAGTTTTTATTTGTTTTCTTCATGATACGCTTACCTTTTTTCCAGTTTTTAAAACCACACTAACGGGCAAAAAACGAATTTTCTTAACTAACACTTGTTTTATCATCACCTAAAATGGGAGGTTTTTTACCTCCCATTCATTGGTATCGGAATTACACCGCAGTTTGGAAAATCACATCATCCGCTTTTTCAGTGTATTGGTTCAGTTGATCAAAATTGAGATAACGGTAAGTATCTTCCGCAGTCTCATCAACTTTATCCATAAATTGCTGGTACTCTTCCGGTGTAGGTAGGCGTCCCAACAAAGAAGCCACAGCCGCCAGTTCAGCCGATGCCAGGTAAACATTCGCCCCCGTCCCCAGACGATTCGGGAAGTTACGAGTCGAAGTGGAGACCACGGTTACACCGTCAGCAACGCGTGCTTGGTTACCCATACACAAGGAACAGCCAGGAATTTCAACCCGCGCCCCACTCTTACCAAAGATGCTGTAATAACCTTCCTCCGTGAGTTGAGCTGCATCCATTTTCGTTGGTGGAGCAACCCACAAACGAGTGGGTAATTGACCTTTATGTTGATCCAATAATTTACCGGCTGCACGGAAATGACCAATGTTAGTCATACAAGAACCGATAAAAACCTCATCGATTTTACTGTTAGCCACATCAGACAGTAAACGGGCATCATCTGGATCATTCGGTGCGCATAGAATAGGCTCTTTAATTTCAGCCAGATCGATTTCGATAACCGCGGCATATTCTGCATCAGCATCAGCTTCCAACAATTGAGGATCTTTCAGCCAATTCTCCATGCCCGTTACACGACGTTCTAAAGTACGGCGATCACCATAACCTTCAGCAATCATCCATTTCAGCAATACAATATTGGATTGCAGATATTCAATAATCGGTGCTTTATCCAATTTAATGGTACAGCCCGCCGCAGAGCGCTCCGCAGACGCATCCGCCAATTCAAATGCCTGCTCGACTTTCAGATCTGGCAAACCTTCAATTTCGAGGATACGGCCAGAGAAGATGTTTTTCTTACCTTTCTTTTCAACCGTCAGAAGCCCTTGCTGAATCGCATAGTAAGGAATCGCATGAACCAAATCACGCAAAGTAATACCAGGCTGCATCTGCCCTTTAAAACGAACCAGCACAGATTCTGGCATATCCAAAGGCATCACCCCCGTCGCAGCAGCAAACGCTACCAGACCAGAACCAGCCGGGAAGGAAATACCAATCGGGAAACGCGTATGAGAATCACCGCCCGTACCAACGGTATCAGGCAACAGCATACGGTTCAGCCATGAGTGAATAATGCCATCACCCGGACGCAGAGAAACCCCGCCACGATTCATGATGAAATCAGGTAAGGTATGGTGAGTCGTGACGTCAACTGGCTTAGGATAAGCAGCCGTATGGCAGAATGACTGCATTACCAAATCCGCAGAGAAACCCAAACACGCCAGATCTTTCAGTTCGTCACGGGTCATGGGACCAGTTGTATCCTGAGAACCAACAGAGGTCATTTTAGGTTCACAGTATTCACCAGGGCGAATACCCACCGTGCCACATGCCCGACCAACCATTTTCTGAGCCAGGGAGAAACCGCGACTACTTTCTTCAACCGCTTTCGCCTGACGGAAGACATCACTCGGTGGTAAACCAAGAGACTCACGCGCCTTACTGGTCAAACCACGGCCGATAATCAGTGGAATACGGCCCCCCGCACGCACTTCATCCAACAATACATCTGTTTTCAGTTCAAATTCAGCCAGTAACTCATTGGTTTCGTGGTGACGTACTTCCCCTTTATAGGGGTAGATATCAATTACCTCCCCCATATTTAATTTGTTCACGTCCAGCTCAATTGGCAGCGCACCGGCATCTTCCATCGTATTGAAGAAGATTGGCGCAATTTTACCGCCCAGAACAACACCACCACCACGTTTGTTTGGCACAAATGGAATATCATCGCCCATAAACCATAACACTGAATTAGTGGCCGATTTGCGGGAAGAACCTGTACCAACCACATCACCGACATAAGCCAGCGGATAGCCTTTCTTATTCAGCTCTTCAATCTGTTTGATTGGGCCAATAACACCAGCTTGATCCGGGACAATCCCTTCGCGAGCATTTTTCAACATTGCCAGAGCATGCAGAGGAATATCAGGGCGTGACCATGCATCCTGCGCAGGAGATAAGTCGTCAGTGTTTGTTTCACCCGTCACTTTAAATACTGTGACTGTAATTTTTTCTGCCAATTCAGGGCGTTCCAGATACCACTGCGCATCAGCCCAAGATTGCATAATTTGTTTGGCTTGTGGATTACCTGCTTTTGCTTTTTCTTCTACATCATAGAAGTTGTCAAACATCAACAAAGTATGAGAGAGCGCTTTAGCTGCAATTGGGGCCAGTTTTTCATTATCCAGAGCATCAATCAAAGGATGAATATTATAACCACCTTGCATCGTTCCAAGCAGTTCAACCGCCTTTTCTGGCGCGATTAGCGGTGAAATGGTTTCATCTTTCGCAATGGCGGCAAGAAAACCGGCTTTTACATAGGCCGCTTCATCAACGCCAGGGGGAATACGGTTAATCAGCAGATCTAACAGGAAATCTTCTTCACCTTTTGGTGGGCTCTTCAGTAACTCAACCAGCGCCGCCGCTTGTGTCGCGTCCAATGGTTTAGGGACAACACCTTGGGCTGCACGCTCGGTTACGTGCTTGCGGTATTCTTCTAGCACGACTTTCTCCTCGCTCTCATTGTCATTTTATCTACCCGGCTCTGCACCCGCCTTAGAACCTGCCTCACCAGACTATCGTCTTTGCGCAACAATATGTGTTTTCGCAACAAATAGCCCCTCCTGGGACAGGTTGTTAGTTATGGTTCCGGGTGCCAGGTCAGAGGATTGCCGACATAACTTAACAAGTGCAAATCAAGTTATGCCCAGCTTCGGGCGCTCAGCATACCAAAATTTGAATGCGATGTTAATTCGTTCACATAAAAGTAACATTAACTGATAGTAATATTCTGAATTAACAGCAGACAAAACTATTAAAACAGATTATTCCGCTGATTTTTGCCAGTAGCACCCACAAAAGCCATACTTTTTATACTGTACTTTTCCAAACAGGTCATACCAGATAAAAAAACGGCTTTCAATAAATGAAAGCCGCTTCGGTGAATTACATTAATCGATTTAAGAAATTACTTCTTTTTCTTTGCCTTCGCATTCGGCAAATCAGTAATACTGCCTTCAAAGACTTCAGCAGCCAGACCTACCGATTCATGCAATGTTGGGTGAGCATGGATGGTCAATGCGATATCTTCCGCATCACAACCCATTTCAATTGCCAGACCGATTTCACCCAACAATTCACCACCGTTAGTACCCACAATAGCACCACCGATAATACGATTACTTTCTTTATCGAAAATCAGTTTGGTCATACCATCAGCACAATCAGAAGCAATTGCGCGGCCAGAAGCTGCCCATGGGAAAGTAGCCGTTTCATAGCTAATGCCTTTCTCTTTCGCTTCTTTCTCAGTCAGGCCAACCCATGCAACTTCGGGTTCAGTGTAAGCAATGGATGGAATCACTTTTGGATCAAAGTAGTGTTTCTTACCAGAAATAACTTCCGCCGCAACGTGACCTTCATGAACACCTTTATGCGCCAACATAGGCTGACCAACGATGTCACCAATAGCAAAGATGTGCGGTACATTGGTGCGCATTTGCTTATCAACGTGGATAAAGCCGCGGTCGTCAACGTCAACACCCGCTTTACCTGCATCCAGCATTTTACCGTTAGGTACACGACCGATAGCAACCAGAACCGCGTCATAACGCTGTGGTTCTGTCGGTGCGTTTTTGCCTTCCATCGTGACGTAGATACCATCTTCTTTGGCTTCTACTACGGTAACTTTGGTTTCCAGCATCAGATTGAATTGTTTGCTGATACGTTTGGTAAAGACTTTCACCACATCTTTATCAGCCGCAGGAATAACCTGATCCAACATTTCAACAACATCAATCTGAGAACCCAGAGCGTGGTAAACGGTTCCCATTTCCAGACCGATAATACCACCGCCCATGACCAACAAGCGGCCAGGAACTGTTGTCAGCGCCAAAGCATCTGTAGAATCCCAAACGCGCGGGTCATCATGAGGAATAAATGGCAGTTGGATAGGACGGGAGCCCGCGGCAATAATGGCGTTATCAAAATTAATCGTTGTTGCGCCACCTTCACCTTCACCTTCACCTTCAACAACCAGCGTGTTCGCCCCTGTAAACTTACCAACACCATTAACCACTTTAACTTTACGGCCTTTAGCCATACCAGCCAAACCACCGGTTAGCTGATTAATAACTTTTTCTTTCCAAACACGGACTTTTTCGATGTCAGTTTTGGGTTCACCAAAAACGATGCCATGATCTGCCAACGCTTTAGCTTCCTCAATCACTTTTGCTACATGCAGCAATGCTTTGGAAGGGATACAACCAACGTTAAGACAAACACCACCTAAGGTAGAGTAACGTTCCACCAGAACGGTTTCCAAACCTAAATCCGCGCAACGAAAAGCAGCAGAATACCCTGCTGGACCTGCCCCAAGTACCACTACTTGGGCTTTAATTTCAGTACTCATCATGACCTCTTAATTGTTTGTCCGGCGGGTCAGGCGCCAAAAACGATATATTCCACCGGGACCTACACACCGCGAGCAGTTTACAGAATTGTTAATAACCTGAAAAGTGCGTTAACGTGACAGAACTCGCAACAAACTCACCAGATGTAAGCTGTCTCTCTGTCACCGCAATAACAATCAGGCCGGCACATGGCCGGCCTTTGAGATTACATCACCAGACGGCGGATATCGCTCATCGCATGATTAATAAATGTGATGAAACGCGCACCATCAGCACCATCGATCACACGGTGATCGAAAGAGAGTGACAGAGGTAGCATCAGGCGTGGAACAAACTCTTTACCATTCCATACCGGCTTCATTGATGAGCGGGATACGCCCAGGATAGCCACTTCTGGTGCATTAACGATTGGCGTAAATGCTGTGCCACCGATACCACCCAGGCTTGAAATAGTGAAGCATCCCCCCTGCATATCAGATGCAGTCAGTTTGCCTGCACGCGCTTTCTTAGATATCTCAGTCAGCTCGCGGGACAATTCGATGATGCCCTTCTTATTAAC
Source organism: Photorhabdus sp. RM96S (assembly GCF_042879335.1). NCBI lineage: Bacteria > Pseudomonadati > Pseudomonadota > Gammaproteobacteria > Enterobacterales > Morganellaceae > Photorhabdus > Photorhabdus sp. RM96S. The sequence goes on from NZ_JBHFKT010000041.1 coordinate 25,577, forward strand.
ATCACGGAACACTGGAACCACCAGACCATTAGGTGTATCCACGGCCACACCAATGTTGATGTATTTTTTCAGCGTCAGTTTCTGACCATCTTCCGAGATAGAGCTGTTAAAGCGCGGCATCTCTTCCAGCGCTTTTGCTACCGCTTTCAGGATGAATACCAATGGCGTGATCTTCACACCAAGCTGTTTCTTCTCAGCTTCCTGATTCTGCTGCTTACGGAAGTTTTCAACTTCAGTAATATCCGTTTCGTCGAACTGTGTAACATGTGGGATCATCACCCAGTTACGGCTCAGGTTAGCGCCAGAGATTTTCTGAATACGACCCAGCTCAACTTCTTCAATTTCACCAAATTTACTGAAATCCACTTTCGGCCAAGGCAACATACCCGGCAGACCACCACCGGCTGATGCAGGAGCAGATTCTGCACGTTTAACCGCGTCTTTCACGTAAGCCTGAACATCTTCACGCAGAACACGGCCTTTACGCCCTGTACCTTTCACTTTAGCCAGGTTAACGCCGAATTCACGCGCCAGACGACGGATCACCGGCGTTGCATGAACATAAGCACTATTTTCAGCGAAATCATTTTTATCTTCTTCCGCGAAGCTTCTGCTAGCAATAACCGGTGCTGCCGCTTTCTCTGGTTCAGCCGCTGGCGCAGAGGCAGCCGGAGCAGCAGGCGCTGCACCCGCAACTTCAAAGACCATAATCATAGAATCGGTTTTCACTTTATCACCGACCTTGATTTGAATTTCTTTAACGATACCTGCGAATGGCGCGGGGACTTCCATAGAGGCTTTATCGCCTTCTACGGTGATCAGCGATTGTTCAGCTTCCACCGCATCGCCAACTTTCACCATCACTTCGGTAACTTCGACTTCATCGCCGCCGATATCCGGTACATGAACATTCATAGCCGCAGAAGCTGCTGGTTCTGGCTCTGCCATACGCGAAGACAATGTTATCGCTGCTGGCTCTTCCGCTGGCGCAGCTGCTACAGCACCTTCCGCGGAATCAAAAATCATAATCAGTTTGTCGGTTTCAACTTTATCGCCAACCGCAATGATGATCTCTTTAACAACACCCGCCTGAGGGGATGGAACTTCCATAGAAGCCTTATCACCTTCCACGGTGATCAGCGATTGTTCAGCTTCCACTGTATCGCCAACTTTCACCATGATTTCGGTGACTTCAACTTCATCCGCACCGATATCCGGTACCTTAATTTCGATAGCCATTGATTCTTTACCTCTTATGCCAGACGCGGGTTAACTTTTTCTGGGTTAATGTTGTATTTTTTGATTGCTTCTTCCACAACACTCACATCGATTTCGCCGCGCTTAGCCAATTCACCCAAAGCAGCAACCACCACGTAAGAAGCATCAACTTCAAAATGATGACGCAGGTTTTCACGGCTATCGGAACGACCGAAACCGTCAGTACCCAATACGCGGAATTCGCTTGCAGGGATGAAGTTACGAATTTGTTCTGCGAACAGCTTCATATAGTCAGTAGAAGCCACTGCCGGTGCTTCATTCATGATCTGAGCAACATAAGGTACACGTGGCGTTTCTGTTGGATGCAACATGTTCCAACGTTCACAATCCTGACCATCACGAGCCAGCTCAGTGAATGAAGTCACGCTGTACACATCAGAACCCACACCATAATCGTTAGCCAGAATCTGCGCTGCTTCACGCACATGACGCAGAATAGAACCTGAACCTAATAGCTGAACTTTACCTTTGCTACCTTCCAAGCTTTCCAGCTTGTAGATACCTTTACGGATACCTTCTTCCGCGCCTTGTGGCATCGCCGGCATGTGGTAGTTTTCGTTCAACGTGGTGATGTAGTAGTAAATATTCTCTTGTTTCTCACCATACATACGCTCCAAACCATCATGCATAATCACAGCAACTTCATAAGCAAATGCCGGATCATAAGAGATGCAGTTAGGGATAGTCAGAGACTGAATATGGCTGTGACCATCTTCGTGTTGCAGACCTTCGCCATTCAGGGTTGTACGACCAGAAGTACCACCAATCAGGAAGCCACGAGCCTGTTGGTCGCCAGCTGCCCAGCACAGGTCGCCAATACGTTGGAACCCGAACATAGAGTAGTAGATGTAGAACGGAATCATTGGCAGGTTATTGGTGCTATAAGACGTTGCTGCCGCCAGCCATGATGAACCGGCACCCAGTTCATTGATGCCTTCTTGTAGAATCTGACCTTTGGCGTCTTCTTTATAGTAAGCAACCTGCTCACGGTCCTGCGGAGTATATTGCTGGCCATTAGGGCTGTAGATACCGATTTGACGGAACAGACCTTCCATACCAAAAGTACGCGCTTCATCGGCAATGATTGGAACCAGACGATCTTTGATTGATTTGTTTTTCAACATCACGTTCAAAGCACGAACGAAAGCAATAGTGGTAGAAATTTCTTTGTTTTGTTCTTCCAGCAACGCACCAAAATCTTCCAGCGTTGGCAGTTCCAGTTTCTCTTCAAAATGAGTACGACGGCTTGGCAAATAGCCACCAAGCGCTGCACGACGCTCATGCAGGTATTTGTATTCTTCAGAATCTTTATCGAAAGTTACATATGGCAGGTTTTCGATTTGCTCATCAGCAACAGGGACATTGAAACGATCACGGAAATGGCGAACGCCTTCCATATTCATCTTCTTAACCTGATGAGCGATATTTTTACCTTCCGCCGTATCACCCATACCGTAACCTTTGATAGTCTGAGCCAGGATAACCGTTGGTTTGCCGGTAGTTTCCTGCGCTTTTTTCAAAGCAGCAAAGACTTTCTTAGGATCATGACCACCACGGTTCAACGCCCAAATCTGGTCATCGGTCATATCTTTGACTAATTCAGCGGTCTCTGGGTAACGACCAAAGAAATGCTGACGCACATAAGCGCCATCTTTGGATTTGAACGTCTGGTAATCACCGTCCAGCGTTTCGTTCATCAGTTGGATCAATTTACCGCTGGTATCTTTACGCAACAGTTCATCCCAACGATCGCCCCAAAGCACTTTAATAACCTGCCAACCTGCGCCATCAAAAATGCCTTCCAGCTCATTAACGATTTTGCCATTACCCGTAACTGGACCATCCAGACGTTGCAGGTTACAGTTGATAACAAATACCAGGTTATCCAGTTTTTCACGGGTGGCGATAGTGATCGCCCCTTTGGATTCTGGCTCATCCATTTCACCGTCGCCCAAGAAGGCATAAACGGTCTGCTTGGAGGTATCTTTCAGACCACGGTGTTCCAGATATTTCAGGAATTTAGCCTGATAAATCGCACCGATTGGCCCCAATCCCATTGAAACGGTTGGGAACTGCCAGAATTCAGGCATCAATTTTGGATGCGGATAAGAAGAGAGACCGTTGCCATGAATTTCCTGACGGAAATTATTCATCTGCCCTTCAGTTAAACGACCTTCAAGGAAAGCACGAGCGTAGACGCCTGGAGAGATGTGGCCTTGGAAATAAACCAAGTCACCGCCGTCATTTTCATTACGGGCACGGAAGAAATGGTTGAAACAAACTTCATACATGGTTGCTGAAGACTGGAATGAAGCCATGTGACCACCCAATTCCAGATCTTTTTTGGATGCCCGCAACACGGTCATCACAGCATTCCAACGAATAGCAGAGCGAATACGGCGCTCCAAATCCAGATTGCCAGGGTAAGCAGGCTCATCCTCAACAGCAATGGTATTGATATAATCGCGGTTAGCAGCACCGGCTGCAACATTCACGCCACCTTTACGTGCTTCGTTCAGTACCTGATCAATCAAGAACTGGGCACGATCAACACCCTCTTCACGGATGACCGATTCGATCGCCTGTAACCAGTCGCGAGTTTCGATCGGATCCACGTCATTTTTCAAAATGTCTGACATGGTGTATTCCTTATCTGTTATCTGTTTCTAATGATTGTTTTGGAGCCTACCTTCCCGTCATACCCTTTGACGTTCAGCCGGTCATGACTGGAAGATAGGCCCTCACTGTTGTTGCCGCTAGCGCCCTCAGTAAAGGGACTCAACTTAGCTGTGCAGACGCAGCAAACTACAAGATCTACACAGCTAATTTTATTCCTGATGTTGTTGAAGACGTCGTAATGATCGCTCACGGCGAGTGTGCTCGCGGCTGAGATCCAATAAGACATCTTCAATAAAAGCTAAATGGCGATGAGATGCCTCACGGGCTTTCTCTGGTTGCCTCGCCATTATTGCTTCAAAAATCTTCGCCCGATGATCGCTGACAGCCGTCAGCATTTCCCGGCGGGTATACAAAAACTCAAAATTCTGCCGGATATTTTGTTCCAGCATAGGCGCCATACAACGTAATAAATGAAGGAGAACCACATTATGCGCGGCTTCGGCAACGACAAGCTGATATTGCAAAACAGCTTCGGATTCAGCATTGACATCACCACTTTCCTGAGCTTGTTGAATAACAAGGTGATATTGCCGAATACGCTCAAAATCTTCGTCAGTTCCACGCAGTGCCGCGTAATAGGCAGCAACACCTTCCAAAGCATGGCGGGTTTCAAGGAGGTCAAATTGAGATTCTGGGTGACCAGCCAGTAACTGTGCCAGCGGATCACTGAAACTTTGCCAAAGGTTACTCTGAACAAACGTTCCCCCACCCTGACGGCGAAAAAGAAAACCTTTAGCTTCTAACCGTTGAATGGCTTCGCGCAGTGAAGGACGTGACACATCAAACTGTTTCGCCAACTCACGTTCAGGCGGCAACTTCTCCCCTGGACGCACGGATCCTTCCAGGATGAGATGCTCAAGACGCTGCTCTATGACATCTGATAGTTTTGGTTGGCGGATTTTACTATAAGCCATATTTATTATAAGTCAGTTAGAACCTATCTCATGAGGCTATTTTGTTTGTTGTTTCGGTCTTTACCGAAGTCAATTGGTAATACCAATTTAAACCACCGGGCCATAAAAGTAACAAAGTATTCACCAACTGTCTATAAAGACCTTTTGCTAAATCAGAAAAACCTGCAAATTTTAACAATTTTTTTTAAAAATTAGTAAAAGCTGATAACCAGTAGGTTAATAAACATCCTAAGATAATATTTTAACCAACCTTTTTAAACATACAAATGGGCATATTGAATCGTTACAGCAATAAAATAGTTGAATCTTTATTAAAAAGATATAGCTACCAAATCATCACCTGTTGATTTTAAATACAAATGCATACCATCAGGTTATAAATGTAGCTCAAATCAATAAAACCGAGAGGTTAAAACCAACGATTAGAAAGGAATAATGACAAAATGTGAGGAACCACCAGCAACAGCTCCACATAACTCCTGCTGATGGAAAAAATGAACTATACCCTATGGATTTCAAGATGCATCGCGACGGCAAAGGAGTGAATCCCCGGTCACATAGCGAACTATGTGACCGGGGTGAGCGAGTGCAGCCAACAAAGAGGCAACTTGAAAGATGACGGGTATATATTAAAACCAATAGCGCGTCACTTCATTCCATCCTTTTTTATACATACAGGATGAAATTATCCAACGTCTTGACGATTCATTTTTATCCCAACGCTTAACTTCAGTTTTCGGCACAGTAATGTAATGATTACAGGATTTATCTTCGTCCTTGTCTTTATCTTTACAGGAAAAACGTTTTGTCTCGAAAGAATGAATAACTTCGCTGGTCCAGTCTGATGGTAATTGAGAATAACCCAATGCTTTACATTCAGCATAATCCCTATCTCTTTCATACTGAGTTGCGCCTGGTTTTTCCCACGATGTACACCCCGCCAATACAGTAAATAAGGTAAATAAAAGGATAACAGCTATTTTTCTTATAAAATTCATATAACAATACCTTAATTAAAAATAAAGAAATAACCAAAGAAATTAAATTAGAATTTAAAAGTCCCCCCAATACGGTAACTCTTATCTTCAAAAGATGGCTGTCCACCAGACTGTATAATTTGTCTATCTTGGTTTGAGATATCTCTGTAAATATCAGGAATAGAATGTATATTATCTACTTTAACTTCACTGCCTGAAACTATATCCGTGACATTACATTCAAAATAACCACAGGTTGAAATATAGCTATCAGTAAGCCGTGGCATGGAACATCCCGTAACTACAAATATTGATAATAAAGCAATGAGAAATTTATTCATTCTTAATATCCTTAACTTGCTGTATATTTTATAAAAATTTAACTTAAATGAAAAACCATATAAAAAGAGAGATCATTTCTTATGATCGAGTAAATAATATCTACATATGCATTTTATCTTTCTGGCATTCCACGGAATATCAGAACAATATCCCTCCAGAGAGAAATATATATTCTTATCGCTAGGAAAAACCTGCTTTATTGGTGAACCATTAACACCAAAGAGTAACAGGCTAGATAAAAAACATGAAATAATTAATATTTTCATGTATTTAAAACTGGCTAATGAATATAAAGTTCTATCTTATAAGATACCAAAAGACATACAATGACTTTATTTTTTATATTAACGGCTATCCTCTCCATCTTCCACATATTCCAATATATCTCCAGGTTGACACTGCAAATGCCTACAAATTTTTTCCAGCGTCTCGATACGAATACCTTTTATTTTGCCATTTTTCAGTAATGATAAATTTTGCTCAGTAATACCAATAATGGCAGCTAATTCTTTAGACTTTACTTTCCTTTTCGCTAAGATCACATCCAACCTTATTATAATACTCATGATGATTCTCAGATAAAATAACGTTGCTCATCGCTTATCTTCTTAGATTCACGCATAATTAAGCTAAATATCAGAAGGAATACACCAAACATAATAATAAACAGAGATTCTGAATTAACTCCAAACGAAAAACTAAATACCCGTTGCCCTTGCACTAAATCCACAGATAACGCCATCCCCTGTAACATATTAATCACAGGGTAGAGAAGTTGCTCTAGAATCATCAGGAAACCAATAATAAATGAAGCGGAAATATTACGGTTACTCCATATTTCACCTTTAGCAAACCGGAAAAACAGAATGCCAATTAATATATAAGATGACGTTGATATAATCCGAGGTATCGTATCCAGCGAGATATAAAGCACCTGACTTAATAAAGATTGCTTAAATCCTTTTGCAGTCAATGCCGGCATAAGATCACTATACGCCTGAAGAACAGCCTGGCGAGTGGCATCATGCCATAACGACCAAGACGCAATATGGAACCCAATATCACCAATTACCATAATGGAAGCAATAATAATAGCCAGAAAGCTGAGTAGCTTGATTCTGGGATTAGTTACAAACTCCTGTTTATCACACATCTTGTGTCATTCCATATACATGTTTAACTAAACTGTCGCTAAAGTACTTTAAAAGTTATCGTATGACAATAATTTTTTATCACTAAATAGACAGACCACCCTTCAAAGTCATCGATAAATCATAGCGATAATCATTGAAAACTATCATTAATTTATTGATAGAAAAAGAAAAAAGTCATCATTTACCTGAAGCAGTGAACAGTAAGCAGTATATGTTACTTGGTCACTGTTTTATCACCCCGCCATCACATGGTTTACCGCGATAGTTTGTTGTGAAGATTGTATGACAAACACAGAACGGTTTACTCCGGGTGCCTTTCAAAGCTCAATATGTCTACACAATGCCGTGTCAATTTCAATACAGAGTGAATCGAAGATAATGGCTCAAAACGAACCTGATATCAGGTTTTAACCAATCCCCTCAACACTGAAAATCAATAAGAATAATTAATGAAAATCAATAAGAATAATTAATGTAACGCTTTTGCGATGCTGGAGATTCGTGTTTCTGCGTAAGGGTAAGAAAGTGTAAACGTGGGGGAAAATGTTACTCGAAGTAGCGGTGTGACTTTCAATGACATCAGTTTCTGATATGGGACAAAAAACCGAACATTTAGAGTTATTTTGTTCGGTTATTGTCAACCGCCGGGGCAGTATACGGAAAATTTCATCACTTAAAAGCGATTTTTTGTATTATTTTGTAAAAACTTACTTAATTTTTTGATTACAAAAGGAAATTATTTCTTTCGTTATGGATATTATGGCCTGTTTGAAGGTCGTTTTTTGAGCGATTTGATATTCCTTTTCTTATGCAACAGGCTGAAATTCTGAAACAAAATGGCATAAGTCAGAAGTGACTTCGTAATGTGAATATTAATATTCATATATTTCATATAGTTAATAACCAAACAAAATAACTCTAAATGACCAGTAAATGCACCGCGCTAGCGGCCCGGTTGTTTAATCTGTCATGGTGTTGTTTTAGGCAAAATGTATTAACGACGAGATGTAGATAAGGAATTAATGAAATGAAAAAGCAAATTTTGAAGACTTGTGTGGCAGCAGCACTGTGCCTGGGGGGGATGTCGCAGGCTATGGCAGCTAATGTTGGTGATGGTGCAGGTAATACCCTGACAGTAAACTCTCAAGTGAGCGCAGGGACTTGTGAGTTTGACACAATGTCTCCGGTCAATCTTACGGCTCTGACATCAGCCTTGAGTAGTGCTGCTAATAAGGAAGTAGTAGGTGAGAAAGATGTCCAGATTAAAGTGAAAGGCTGCCCTGGTAATCAAAAATGGAAGAGCGATAGCGCCATTAAACAAGTTAGTTTGACAGTTAGCGGTACAGCACAAGGAAACGACTACTTTCAGCTTAAAGAGGGTAGTACTGCAATCACTGATTATGCGGTTAGCCTGAAGGCTGATAGTGCAGAAGTGAAACCAAACACAGTAATTGACCTAAAAAATAACGGTGCGCTAGCTGATGCTGCTGATAATGCCATCACGCTTAAGGCAGGGCTGGTTAAGCTTGGTACAGGTGTGGTAGCCGCAAAAAGCTCCTCTGCGACCCTGACTGTAGCAATAGCCTATCAATAATCAACGCCGTTAGGCACTAGGAACACATAGCAGTGGAATTGGACAAGGAGGTCCAATTCTTACTTACGCAATACCAAAACAGACACATTCAGGTGACTCAGTGAAAAAATTCATGACAGCAATGATGGTGGCCAGTTTATTAGGCGGCACGGTCACCGCCGCGCAGGCTGGAGGGGTAAGTATTGATGCCACCCGCATTATCTACCCAGCGGACCGTCACGCCGCCACCGCTTCACTGCGCAACAGCAGTAAAGAAACCGTCTATTTAATGCAAGTAGCGGTCAATACCGCTCCTGAGCAGAAGAAGGCCGCTCCGTTTGTAATAACACCGCCCCTGTTTCGTATGGAGCCCGGCAGCCAGAATCAGGTCCGTATCATCAAAACTGGTCAGGCCCTGCCGACCGACCGTGAATCCCTGTTCTGGTTTACTGCGAAGGCCATCCCATTAAGTACTGAATCCGAGAAACATTCCCGCCAGAGTGTCTCCGGCGGAATACAGTTTGCTCTGGCCCACACAATTAAATTGATGTATCGCCCGTCAGGGCTGCCAGTTGCACCGGAGAAAGGATTTGGTTCACTGCGCTTCAAACCGACAGCCGAGGGGATAACGGTCACGAATCCGTCACCCTATTACATCACCTTCGCCTCCTTAAAAGTGGGCGGCCAAGAGCTGATGACGCAGAAACAGAAAGAGAGCATGGTCTCACCGTTCTCTGCCTTGTTTTTCCCCCTCAAAGGCGTGAATTACCCGGCCAAAGTGAGCTGGACAGTGATTAATGACCTCGGTGGAGGATCATCCTATCAAGGGGAGATACCGTAATGTTAAAACCGTGGACTCTTATCGGACGGACAGCACTGGCCGGTCTGCTCTGTACCATCCCCCTGCCCGGGGGAGCAAGCCCCAACACAGCAGAGCTAACGCTGGCCCTGACGCTGGAACAGCCAACCTGCGAACTCAACGTACAGACCTCCCATATCGAGTTTTCATCCATACCGCTTAATGAAGTTAAGCGCAGTGCGGAACATATCGCAGCGGCGGACAACAAGCCTGTGACGCTGGCGTTGTCAGGTTGTGCGGGATCAGCCAGAGCGGGCCGTACCCCGGCGATTAAAATAGCCGGCCCCACGCCGGAAAATCACCCGACGTTATTTCGGGATAAATCGTCCTCTGTGGTGGAAAACGTGGGTTTTGGCCTGCGCTATCAATCACCGGAAGGCGGGCTGGGAAGCTACCTGAAAAATGGCGATTATGTGGATTTGGCATCACCGGGTAACGCCGTTAAAGACGGTCAAATTACCTTCCAGATGGATATGCGGCATGAATCCGGTACGGCGGTCCCCACCCCCGGTGAGCTGACCGCGCACATTCAATTTCAATTTGACTATCACTGAGTGTCGCTCAGGTAACAGGTTTCAGGAGGCGTTGTGGAAACAGGTCGGATGCGCACAACGCGGTACAGGCTGGCACCACTACTATTCTGTCTAGGGTTAGGCATGGCCGGCACAGAACCCTGTCAGGCAGCCGGTATCAGCCTGAATAAAACCCGGGTGATTTTTACCCAAGGGGCGCGGGCACAGACGCTGACGGTGGTTAACACCACACTTCAGACGTGGCTGGTGCAGGTAAGGATCACGGGCGATCAGGAGAAAACCGCACCGGCGTTTGTGGTGACGCCGCCGCTGTTCAGGCTGGAGGCCAACAGTCAGAACAGTTTGCGTATTTTGCCGACTTTTCATCTGCCTCCCTTTCCGGCGGATCGGGAATCGCTCGGGTATGTCCAGATGAATGCTATCCCCGCCGCCCATCCGATGGCGAATGAGCACGCTCGGGATCAGGCGTCGATGAGCGTGGGAATGCGGATTAAGTTTTTCTGGCGACCGCATGGCCTGCCGATGTTGCCGGAACAGGCGTATGGGCAGTTGCGCTTTCAGTCGCAACCCGATGGCATTAAGGCGTGCAATCCCACGCCCTATTTCCTGTCGCTGGACAGCCTCACGCTGGACGGACAGACGCTCGATCTGAATCGCTATCCCTCCATGATAGCGCCGCAGGATTGTGTGACCTATGTCGGACAGACGGGCAAAAAATCGGTGAGCTGGTCGATGATTAATGATTACGGCGGGGCTTCAAACCTGTTTACCGCCAAAGTGGCGCGTTAAATTCGCCCTTGTTTTATCCAGAGGTGGAAAGTGAAGAGAGTCAATAACGGGAACAGGCGAGCACACGGTGGATCAATGATTTACCCCTTCTGTCTCGCCCTGCTGCTGGGCGGCCTGTTAAAAGCGCAGGCGGCGGAGAATCCGGGGTTATCGTTCTCCCCGATGCAGTTATCGTATGTCGCCAAAGATAGCCCGGGCGGTGTGACCCTCAGTATGACCAATCACACGGCGCAGAGCTATCTGGTACAAGGATTTGTCAGCCCGATGGACCCCGATACCGGTCGCTTTGACACCAAAACCGGGCAAGTTCCCCCTTTTGTTGTCCTGCCGCCGTTAAAACGGGTCGAAGCCGGAGGGAAATTTTCGTTCCGTATTCGCCAGTTTGGAGGACAGTTACCGCCGGATCGGGAATCGGCCTTTGTGGTCTCCCTGCGGGCTATCCCCGGCGTCGCCGTACCGGACACGAGCACACCTGAGCGCCAAACTGGCAAGAACTCGCAAGTGCAGGTCGCCTTACAGATGAATATTCGGCTGTTTTATCGTCCTAAAGGAGTCCCCGCCCGGGATAACGCCACGGTGGCTAAACAGGTGAAATTTTCCCTTCGGGGGACGCAGTTACGGGTGGAAAATCCCACGCCCTATTTTCTGACCTTTTCTGTCCTGAAAGTAGGAACACAGCATGCGGATGACCACACACTCCAGACGATGGTGCCCCCGAAAGGCATACAAACCTATTCGTTTACCGCCGGGGGACAAGGGCCACTAATCTGGCGTTTTCCCGGCGACAGTCAGGATCGCCACGTCCCGTTATAAACCCGCCGCATCTGCGAACGGTGTGCCGGCAGAGCGACCTCAATATCAACAGCACAAGCTTAATTAGAAGCAGAGATGAGCTATGGCAATAAACATTTTATTTCCGTCTGCACTGCGGGCGGGTAACCAACGTGCGCCCGGTCAACCTGGCGGTTTCCGGCCTCGTCCGGTATACCTATGTCTGCTGTGTTCACTGACGGCAACGGCCCTGCCCGCCTCAGCGCGGGAATACTTTAATCCGGCGTTCCTGATGGGCGCTGACGGTGAACGCAGTCATGTCGATCTCTCGGCGTATGAAAACGCGGGCTATGTCGCCCCCGGGCGCTATCTGGTGGATGTCTACATGAACCAGAATCGGGTGGACAGCCGCGAGATTGAATTCAGGCAGGTTAACGGCCATCTCCAGCCGGTATTAACCGTCGCACAACTGGAAGGGTATGGGGTCAATACCCGCGGATTACCGGCTTTTCAGGGTAAAGCAGACGACAGCCTCATCACCGATCTGACGAAACAGATCCCGCACGCCCGCGCCACACTGGATTTCGCCCGTTTGCGTCTGGATCTCAGTGTCCCGCAGGTCGCCATGCAACCCCACTATTCCGGGATGGTTGATCCGTCACTGTGGGATAACGGCATCCCGGCCTTTTTGATGAACTACACGGTCAACGGGTCGGAAGGCCGTTATGACCGTCAGGGAAACTGGGGAGGCTCACGTTCCCGTAACCTGTTTGCTTCTTTTCGTGACGGGTTAAATCTGGGGCCGTGGCGTCTGCGCAGCACGCAAACTTACAGTTACAATCGTCAGCGCAACGAGGCCACCGCCGGCTTTTCCACGCCGGCACAGACCCAATGGCAGGTGAGCAATACCTACCTGCAACGTGATGTCCCCTCACTGCGCAGCGAGTTCACGGCGGGTGAAACCTATACCGGTGGCGACATTTTTGACAGCATCCCGTTTCGGGGTATGAAACTGGCTTCTGAGGAGGCGATGTTACCCGACAGTCAGCGCGGTTTTGCCCCGGTGATAACCGGTGTGGCGAACGCCAATGCGCAGGTGACGGTATCCCAGAATGGCAACATCATATATCAAACCACGGTGGCGCCGGGGCCGTTTCGTTTCACCGACCTCTACAGCACCGGGAGTGCCGGCGACCTGACGGTGACCATCAAAGAGGAAAATGGCCGTACCCGCGTCTCGACAATTACCTCGTCGTCCCTGCCGGTGATGCAACGTCCCGGCGGTATTAAATATGAATTGACGACCGGTCAATATCACGGCGGCAATCTGACCGATGGCAGCCGTTCCCCGGTATTTGCGATGGGCACGCTGGTCTATGGTTTGCCCCACAATATCACCCTGTATGGCGGCGGACTGGCCGCAGGCAACTACCAGTCGGGTGTATTAGGCTCGGGGGTGTCATTGGGGGCATTTGGCGCGCTGTCTGCGGATGTGACGCTGGCCCACGCACAGTTGCAAAAGAGCAGGGATCAGGAAGAAAGCGGACAATTCGGCCAGTCTTATCGCGTGAAATACTCTAAAAACTTGCTGAGTACCGGCACCGGCATTGATCTGGCCGCCTACCGCTATTCCACCCAGCATTACTACAGTTTCAGTGATGCTAACAGCATGGGCTACAGCCTGAATGAATATCAGGTGCCGTGGGCACTTGACCGGCGTCAGAACACCTGGCAGGTGAACCTGCGTCAGACACTGGGACGCTGGGGCAGTCTTTACGCCTCCGGGACGCGCAACAATTATTGGAATGGCCGTACCGACAACAACCTGAGTCTGGGTTACAACGCGATGCTGATGGGGATCAGCTATAACCTGAGTTATAACATTTCTCGTATCAAGGGCGAGGGCCACTGGCCGGAAAACCGTCAGGTGTCATTCAATATGCAGGTCCCGCTGAGCCTGTTTGGATCATCGTCGGCATTACGGGGCGTTTACACCCGCTATACCGCCTCACGCGACTCGCAGGGTAACCTCTCTCAGCAGACCGGCATCAGTGGCATGTTATGGGATAACCGCCTGAGTTATCACCTCCAGCAAGGCTGGGGACACAGCGGCCAGCAAAACAGCCGGGCCCTGTCGCTGGGTTATCAGGGCAGTCAGGGGAGCGTTAATCTGGGTTACAACGACAGCGCAGACAGCCGGCATGTTACCTATGGCACGTCCGGCGCCCTTCTGATCCATCCTTACGGGCTAACGCTGTCACGCTCGTTGGGCGATACCGCCGTGTTAGTCCGCGCACCCGGGGCGAAAGGGGTGACGGTCAGCAACGGCAACGTACAGACCGACTGGCGTGGCTACGCCGTACTGCCGGGCGGATCGGTCTACCACAAAAACACCATCAATCTGGACCCGTCCACTTTGCCGGAAGGGGTCGATATTGACCAGACCAGCCGCAACGTTTACCCGACCAAAGGGGCGGTGACGCTGGCCAACTATCAGGTTCGGCTGGGCAGCCAGTTGCTGCTGACCCTGACACATCAGGGCAAACCCGTGCCCTTTGGCGCCACCGCGACGCTGGCAGGAAACGCAACCCAAGCCGGCAGCGGCATTGTGGGCGATAACGGCCGGGTTTATCTGAGCGGCATGCCGTCCGCCGGTCATGTGAAAGTCAAGTGGGGAAACGAGGCAAATCAGCAATGCACCACCCGTTATCAGGTGTCGTCCGATACCCCCGGAAAACTGGTGCAGGCCGATGCCGTGTGTCTATAAGCGTAACCTTCATATGGGCAACCTGACCGGTGTGCCCGATGAGATATCACCTGTCTCACTTTTACGTCCGGGGCGCCACCAAAAGCGAAGTTAGCCCCGACAGTGAAAGAGCGAGGTGAACAGATGAATAATTTGGAGAGAGAAGGATGTTAAAAACTGAACGTTTGTGGGGCGGTCATACAGGAAACCCCGTCCCAACCATCATGGGGCTGGGGGTGTCACTGCTCTTTTTATTGACCGCATTACCCCTCCAGGCGGCCGAGACTTATCAGGATTGCGAAACAGAACTGGTGAATAAGGTTAGCAATGTAACCGTCACCGGCTATGCCATGATGCCGAACAACAAAGATAAGCGTGATTATTCACGGGATGAAATAGTGGGATATACCACCAGTGGCCCTCTTGACTGGTCGACAACCTGTCGCGTCCCCACCGGGACCCAGTTTATGGCCTACACCTTAGGATCGGGGACCAGCTCATTGATCTCTTCGTCATCACCGGGTAGCGTCCGGGTAGGAAAGGCTGGCGACTTTATGGTTGATATCGGGCAATCTTCACTCTCTTGCCAGACACATGGTTCACCCAATACTTATCAATCAACCAGTCTGGTCAAAGGGAATGCTGGCGTTAACCTTCCCTGCGTCCCGGATGCCAACGGTCTGGTTGATATCAGTGTCCGCTCGGTGACCGGAGCCATTTACCCGGACAGTGACGGGAATTTCAATGCAAAACCGGCTGGAAGTTATTTGTCAGTGGGCGCGATCGGCTGGGCTTCAACGGCCGTATCGGGTTCCAGCAGCATACCGACCCCCCTGTGGACCACGGTTATCCTTTCACCGGTCAAAAAGCCGTCCACCTGTGCAGTAGTGCTTACTCCGTCATCGGTGGACTGGGGAACAGTGAAAAGAGCCGGTAAACAGGTGGGAGATCCACTTGAGTTAGCAAGGCAGATAGGGATAAGCAGCACCTGTTCCGGCGATGATGATGTATTTCAAAATTCACGCCTGCTTTACCGGATCGATGGGCCGTTTGTGCCAGGGAAACCAAATGCCTTGGCCTCGTCAATAGAGGATGTCGCCTTCATGTTTACTGATGCGGCCAACAAACCCTTATCACTCAGTACCGGGCACCGAAGTGAAGGGCAAAATGCAAGATACGTTAAACAAGGGGACGATAGTTATACGGCATCGACGCAAGTGTCTGTGGTACCGATTCTGTTGAAGACTGACGGTGCCGGAGGGCTAGCCAGAGCCGTCGCGGTCATTTCCGTATGGTCGGATGTTAACTTCGTCGCCCCATAGGCTTAGTTATTACTCTTGTTGCAGCGCCGGTAGGCGCTGCAACAAGCAGACCGCTGACAAACCCCATTGAAAATAATGGGGTTTGTTCCTTTCATTACGAATCATAATACAACTCATTTTCCTCATTGACCCGATTCAATCGCCCGTCAGGGCGTTA
>NZ_JBHFKT010000042.1:0-41182 GCF_042879335.1 Photorhabdus sp. RM96S
TTGCGGGGCACCGAGCCAAAGGAACAAGCTTAAAAAAGCGGGTTGGTGCGATGATTATCGGGCAAGAGTTTTCTTTGGATGAATAGCAGTCAAAGTATGCTCGTGCCCTGGGATGCATTTAAGCATATTGGAGAAAAGGGAATAGAAGATGCTGAATTGGATTACTATTCGGAATTAAAACACTATAGGTTTGAAGAGCAAGGTGAAACAGTTATTCAGGGTATAAATTTAGATAATGATATTGTGGAAAACGATAAGAAGACCGGCTTGGAAAGATTAAGTAATAAAATAATTATAAAAATTCAAAAGATCAAAAGTGAACTTTGGTTAAAAGAGAGAATTTTCAAAGAGAAAAAAATTGAAAATATTGATCTTCCTGATTTAAAGATAACTCTTGTGTATATTAGGATTCCAGAAGAATATAAGAAAAATAAGGAAATACTTGCTTCAATAGTTGATGTTGATATTCATAATAAAACGCTTTTCATCAATGAGCATTCACTGGTGAATAATGCAGATGCTCTTGGGGAAAAATGCAAGTTTATGAAAAAAATATCAAAACTTTATAATGATTCTTTTTATTTGTTTGATAATGTTGAAAAAGTATGTCTTAGTCGATATCACTCGGATAGAATTCCTAGAATCATCGGTAATCAGAAAATAGATAATATTGAATATGCCTTGGAAGATGAAAATTTAGTGAATAGGGTATGTAATCCGATTGAAACAGTTTTGCCCTATTACTTAGCGCCTAAACAGAATAGTCAGTATGAACATATTTATCTTCAACCGAGGGGAGATGACTTATTGTATTTTGTATCACCATGCAATTCACCTCATCAAACGATTGCAAAAGAGAACTTAATTTATAATATTCTGACTATGGATAAAGAGGGTAAACAGATAAATGCGATGGAACAAAATATTACATCTATTTTCCTACGTTCTTTTACCAGCGATATATTAAGGTTAAGGGAAGTTAGTAAAAGCTCTTTATTTGAGAAAATAGCTAAGATATACATTGAAAACTAGGTGAAAATTAAAAGGTTTTCTCTGAAAAAGCGGAAGGATTATACCGGCGGCACCGAGGCCATGCTAAAAGTCACGGTGCCATCTCTTCCTTCGAAAGGGTACTCCCGCTGACATAAAGCGGGAGGGGAATAACTGGCAAAAGTAGAAACGCAAAATCCAGCGCATACATGCCCGTATCGCCAATATCCGCAAAGATTACCTTCATAAAGTCACGATGACTATCAGCGAAAACCACCAGCAAAAACCACGCAATGATCGTCATTGAGGACTTAAAGGTGAAAAACCTTAGTTTTTACATATTCCTGAACTGATTCAAAACATTTAACAGGATTAACGGGATTTTGAAAATGATTAAAAGAATGGGTTTTGATTTTAATACCATTAGCTAATCTAGTTTTAAACCTGAAAAATAAAATACAGGAAAAACGAGAAAACTGAATGCCAATTTAATGAAAATGGGGAGGATAAATATAGGCTATAAAACGTAAATATCATTCATTAAATCTTTTCTAGCGGTCGTAAAATCCTTTTTATCGGTGATTAGTCAGCTAAGGGGGAAAAACAGATACTCCATTAATGCCAGATTTTTAAAAGGTATAGAGTGATTAAAGATGGCCTATTTACTGCCATAACCATTTAAAAGCACGAATACAGAGAGATTAAATTTTTATATAACAGGTTGATTTAACATAATAAATACCACTTTTTAGCAGAATAGTTAATGATATTTAATCGAAACCTATTAACCATTAACGGAAAGTTGAAAAGAAATCAGCACGATAGGGAAAGTTTTTTAATGAACTGAAAGTGAGATGTTTTCTCACCGTCATTTTAAGACGTAAGCTATAAAAATAATGCAATAAAAAAGAGATAAAACGGTTAATTTGGCAGGATTTAAGCCATGGAAAAGGAGGGTTTATCCGAGAAAACATCAAGAGATATCTTTAATATAGTCAGGCTATTTACTGGCTGATTTATATACCCGTCATCTTTCAAGTTGCCTCTTTGTTGGCTGCACTCACTCACCCCGGTCTCATAGTTATCTATGCTCCCGGGGATTCGCTCCCTTGCCGTCGCGATGCATCTTGAAATCTATAGGGTATATGCAATGATAACACCCCGTATTTTAAATAAATTTGTCAGTAACCTGAGATCCCCGCTCAAAATTAAATAGCCTGAGTCTGGTGGAGTTACTGACTCAGGTATTATTAGCCGCGTAGTGTATGCCTTAACTTTATGAGGTACTTCATATTGATTGGAATTCCATTTCAATTTGCTATAAATTGTATATTATCTGCAATCTGTTGTATCTATTTTTATACTCTCTCCATCAGAGATATTCCGTATTTGCAGAGCAAAATTAGCTCTAATTCTCATGGCTTCAAATGATCGGATTAAATAAAGATTCTCCAATTCATATTCTCCGCAAGCAACGAAAGGAATTTTAGGTATTAAACGATAACCAGATTGAATAGGGCCATTAATTTTGTGCCAAGAATGCGCTAAGGAATATCCAGTTAGGACTTCATAATCTTCCAATATAATTCCACACCATTCATTTATGCTTTCAGCCAGCTTATCAAATAAACCCGTTTCAGGATCGAATGCATAAATACAATCATCTTTTAAACAAAACTGATTTCCAAAGATATCTTCTGCAAAAAAAGAACGTCTTTAGCCATATCTTCATATGAATTAATCCATAGTTCACTGTTATTCCAGTCTATTAGGCCGATTTCTTCGCTCACTGTTTCATATGGAAAAACTCGTAAGGCTGACTCAAACCCATAAAATCCATTTTTTTCGTTAATAGACAACTGCAACAGATACAGATTATCAGCCAGTTGCCCCGCGCTAAGCAGAAGCTGGTTTCAGAGATGTTGGATGCGGTAATTGCACAGGCACAACAGTAAAAGACAGACAGCTAAGAGAAAGGATTTTTTAACGCGGATGGAGCAGGCGGCAACCTGCCACAACCGCTAACCACAACCAACTAAGCAGGAGTTGATTTATGGCTAACCGCGATTGTAATGCAGATTTAGCGATTTCAAAAGCCCGGCGCAGCTATAAGGTGGGGTATGCCCGCACCCGCCACGAAGACCGCAGCACCGGCATGACCCGTTATTACAGCCAGCATCCCAGCCTGCACCTTAAAGGCAACTGGCTGGAAGAAGCGGGCTTTGCCACCGGGCAGGCGGTGAACATCACCGTTGAACGGGGGCAGCTGATTATCCGGCTGGTTGAGAACAGTTGACGGTTAAAAGCAGGAAGCTCCCGGCCACTGACCGGGACGCCTAATTAACAAAAATCCTGTTCTATATTACCTTCCGCTTTTAGGATTGCCAAAAAGCGTTGATAAGCAGTTTCATCTAACTCAAGTAGATCATCCAGCAACTGTTCTTCTATTAATGCCCAATGATGAACACTTTTAGCATCATCATTTGAGAAAAAAACAGTTTTAAAACCTATCGTTGTATCGATAACTGAGACTTCATGAGACTTATATGCCTGTAAACCTCTATAATTTGGTGGTAACCCATAAAAATATGTTTCATCACCAAACCAATATATGGCAAAAACATCAACAATAGAGCCATCTGATTCTTGTATTTTCATTTAACATTATCCTTTATTGAATCTATTACCTTTTTAGGATCCTGTTGGATTCTCTGGGGAGTAGTAATTTTCATGTCATAGGCTTTACCAGCATTTGAGTTGTACTGGTAATGGATAGTTATTGTTTGTCCATTAGGGAGCCTATGTTTTGCTTCCATTTTCTGAAAACCAGCCGCTGTAGGAAAACGGGGATCTTTATTCATACCTAACAATTTACTTCCCTGTGACGGATTTGATTCAACCTGTTTCCAGAAAGTTTGCTCATTCAGATCCCTTGGCGCAGCAACTTGTTGTCCTGGTTTCGCGGTAGATATCTTTTCAGCATTTTTGATAAGCTGTTGATGATAAACAGTATTAGCCGATTTATCACCCAGATTCGTTGTGCCTTGACTGTTTTTCCCAATCTTTTCCAGCGCCGTTTTCTCTGTATTAACAGCCGCGCCTGTGCTTCCTTTTGTTGTTGACGATGATTTCGGCCCTTTGCTGCCCTCAACAATAACAGGCAGCGTCATCGCCATCGCAGCGGCAGTTTCCTGACTCATACCCATCGCTTCAAAGCGTTTTGTCCAGCCGAGTTCGCCTACCTTGCCTGTGGCCGCCTGACCTAACGTATTCACCGCCGACAGGTAATTTCTGAACTCAACCGGCAATGTGCCATCCCGGTCCATATTTTTGAGGGTACGTTCAAACACCGGCCACTGATCAACCAGATAACCATACTTCTGCGCGCACTGGTTCGGGTTGCTGTTACAGGAGTCCATCATGTCCTGCTGATTACGGATATTGGTATCAACCATCTCCTTGATCACTTGTTTGCAGCTCTCCCCTTCACAGGTGCGGGCTTGGTGCGCAAAACTGTCCAACTCATTCACGCTCAGATAGTTATTCTCAACCGCATTCTTCCCGGCCTGGGCCCCGGTGACGGCGCTGCCGGTAGAGTCACCGGCAATGCCGCCGGCCAGCCCCGCAGCCAGGGTAGAAAGAGTACTGATGGTCTGTTTTTCCTCTTCACTTAAGTCACTGACTTTAGCATTTTCTCCGTGAATGTGCTTCATCAGTTCTCGTGCGGCCAGTTCACCGGAAGCCGCTCCTGCCGCTCCTGCCGCTCCCGCCAGCGCATTGTTACCACTGACTTCGGCTGCCACTGCTCCCAGAATGGCATGGGCCAGCGTATTGGTGACGACATCGACTTGATGGGTTTTCGGGTCGGTAGTCAGGTCTTTAATCACTCCAGCCAGATAAGGAGAAGCGCCGCCCGCCAGTGCCTGACCCATATTTCCGCCCGCGAGTCCCTGAATGGCCGCGGTAGCCGCCTGTAAAGCGGTGTGGTATTTTCCACCGGTGCCCAGGCCAGATTCATTCAACGCCTGGTTATAGGCGGTCTTGTAAATCTGGTCTTTAATTTGTTCCGGGGTGATGTCAGTTTTACCTTTATCCTTCAGTACTTTTATGGCCGCTTCTCTATCCGGGTCACTGATGTTTTCCAGTTTGGAGTGGGCCGCTTTGGTGGCGATAATTGCCCCTTCGGTACTGGCGATATCAATCACCTGCGCACTGATTTCGCCAATCAGTTGGGCCTGTTTCATGATCATAAGTAAGATATTTGAAAAGAAACTGAAAGATAATTATGGGAAAAACTTGGACTAAGTGGGAAGTTATGGAGATTCAATTGTAAATCCTTTTCAGTATTTGAAAGGCAGACCGAACGAGAATCATGCTTAGTCTGCCACCTGATTTTACTAAGCTCAATCAGTTTGACCTGCCTATTCAGACTCGTTATCGAATAACTTACCTTGCAGGCGATCTAGTTCCTCCTTTCGAATACGTTTCACTACGCTGTAAATCCATTGAATAGAAACACCAAACTTACGAGCCAGATCATGATGATTTTTACCGTTAAATTCGTTGAAAATCTCACGATCACGGAGGCTGACTTTCCAAATCATGCCCATAGGAAAATAGACATTCTGACCGCCCCAAACCTGCATCATATGGTTAGCAACAGCTTCACCAATTTGTTCGGCTAACGCAGGCTCAACATGGATTATTTCACTGACCGTGCAGGCTGTATGCTGTGCCAGTTCGACTAGCAACTCAGGACCTTTGCTACGAAAGTTATTCACATCATTCATACTTTTTCCTCGTGACGCGGTTCTGCCACTTCTTCAGTTTTTCAATAATGCTGCTGGCTTGGTCTGAATCTAACCACTGTAAACCATCAATATTCGTTTCACGCTTAACCCAGTGAGCTAAGGCTTGTTCAGAACTATTACGAACAATACCTATAGATGCCATTTCCAGCCACAATGCACGTATCTTCTTTGATTGGGGATGTCTATCTAATGGACGTGATTTTTTGGATTTCCTAAAGGATTGAATTTTAAAACCGCGCTTTTTCATAGCTTCCAAAACGCGAGTTAACTGCGGGATATCCATTTCCCGCGTAGAGGCTTTTCCGGTTTCTGAAAGTAACATCTGGCGATACGTATCCTCGTCTAGTTTTAGATCACTACGTGCAATATGAAAGTAAGCTGAATAAGTTTCTGTTTTGCCATCTTATTCATCCTCTGCTATGTACTCTTGAATTAAGTAAACCAGAATAGCCAGCATTAACTTGATACTACTGAGCTTGGCTTTTCGGTATAAGGCCGTTTTATCCATGAGTGGTCTCCAGTGGCTGTAAATCCCATGTTGACACAGATACACCGTATTGCTGACTGCAATGTGGACAAACCAAGATTAAATCAACAACCCACTCACCAAATTCAGGAGTCTGAATAACCTTGGCTTGTTTTAGATTCATTTTTTCAACAGGTTGTTTGCAGTGATTACATGTTATTTTCATAAGTATGTTCCTTACTTAATTTTCTGTTCAAATAGGATAATTGAAAAATCTTCTTTACCTGAATTAATTGATATTTCATTAATATCTTTTACAACAGCTTTATTTACATAATTACGGAGTGTAAGAAGCCGCAGTAGCTTTAAACATAACTTTTCTTTCTACCATATTTAATTATCTGTTACTTAATGAATGTTTTTATTAATACCAATATATTTTCTTCTTTTCCTCAACAAAGAAATTTTTTCAAGTAGATCGACAATGAAATTCCGAACTTAATATTTACAAGACTTCCATTTCTTTGGTTATGGTATGTTCCGCCCTTGTTGTAACCAATTTGAAATTAATAAAATCAGAAATTAGTCGAATCCGCCTTGAATATTTAATTTGTGATAAGGCAGTTTTAATATGAATATTTTCAATATTAATTTCTGAATAGAACTTTTTATCATAATGATATCTTTAGCTAACACTGCGAATAATATTGGCATCAACCATAGGTATCTCATTAATTGCAGCCATGTTCATAGCTGCAATAATCAAGTTTCCGATAGCTAATGGATATAATAAACTAACAGTTTCTTTACCACTATGCCGACTAAGACATAAACGGTCACGGATAGCACCAATAACGCTATTATCTAAAATCTTGTTAGTCTTCATGCCTACGCGACTAAATTTAAAATCCAGAAATGTTTCCAGATAATCATTAAGAGGAAACAAATTAACAACTTCACAACGTTGCACTACTTCACGAACCTCTTGATTACGTTCAGATAGCTTCAATTCCAGTTCAGACTGACCAATCAAAATGATCGATAACAGTTTTTTAAATCCATCTTCCAGTTCAAAGAATCGTTTAAGGTGTTTTAATGTCGGTAAAGGCAACGAGTGTGCTTCTTCTATTATTAACACATGTTGATAGCCAGCGCGTGAACTGTCTTTCAATATCTTGTGCAACTGGCGGAAGCGTGCTTCAGGCGATCGTTTCAAGTTTTCCAATGGCGCTAAGGTATTCACAATAGCTTCAACAATGCTTGATGCTTTCAAGGTCTTACCTTTTATATCATTGTCTTCCATTGCTAATACATAGGGTTCTATAACAATAACGGGGGTATTTTCCCTGTTAATACGGTCAATAAGATCACGACGCAGTGTCGTTTTACCTGAACCTGACTCCCCTGATACTGCCAGAAAACCACCATAGCGGGCTGTTTGATACATGGTTTCCCGTACATAACGGCTATCTGGAGTCACAAAAACATCTTCAGCACTTTGAATTGCACTATCTTCAAATGGATCACGAAATAAACCAAAGTGCTTTTTCGTAGCTGGAAATAACACTTGTTTTTTTAGTAACATGTTTTCCTCCTCAGAAATGAGGGTTGTATTTTTATTATCGGTATAGATATCTGATTTATTGGTTGTTTGTACCACCTCAAAACTTTTTGCGGTATCGATACCTCTTTTTGCCAAGAAATCAGTAATACGCTGACGAATTGCATCTGCGTTCTGTCGTGGCCATATATTGTGATTAACAATTTGAGCCAACGCCGCCGCTGAAATTCCTGCCGCACTTGCTGCTGCACTTTGTGTTAACTGATGTACCTGTAACTGCTGTTTAAACACCAGCATAATAATCCCCCGTTAAGCGGCTATTTTTATTTCTGCATATTCCATTGATAATAAGAGATAGCAACATCATTCCCTGGAAAAACATCCTTTATATTTCTTACGTTATGATGAGTTTCACGAAAACAAACTGGATCACTTTTATAAATAAACCTCAGTTGTATTTTGAGTTGTCAGTGAAAGCAGTGGATCATGAATTTTAATTGCTATTTTTCTTTTCCTTAATATACACCATGAAAAATTAATTACCGTTAACAATATTGCATACAACAGTTGTTGATTTCCCTATGAATTCATCAACCAACTCATCAATTTGATCTGTTGGAACACCATTAGGAAAGCGTTTAACTATTTGCTGATAAAATTCACCACGCCATGTCTTACCATGTAATTGAAACCGTTCACGTAAAATTTTGACAACATCAACGGGGTTCATAAGCTGTTCAATTCGTGGACTATGTACCGTAGAGGCTTGTCCACGTTTTGGCATATACGTTGGTGCATCATTACGTTCAATATCCAAATATGGATCAAACCGACCATTGAGGGGAAGTGTTTTCAATTTACGTGCTATTTCAGTTTCAGCCGTGTTGTTTGTCCCCATGATTTTCTGTTCAACTTCGGCTAAATTACGTTGTGCAATTGTTTGAGGAATGGCTTGGAATTCACTACCAATTACAGGTGCGCCGATGGCAAAGCCGTACTCATCTTTAGTAACTTCATTAACAAGATGGAAAGCCTCAAAGCCATCTTCACCAGTAATGACTACCTGTGCCTCTTCGTCACGCCACGGATTGCGGGTGATCATGATTGAATCACCAACACTCACCCCAGGAACAGTACTGACGTCATACTCACGTCCCCTGAAAGATACTCGCAAGGTTGCTTGTACTTTGCGGCTTTCTGGTGCGCCAATTGCCAATTCACGACAAACGTTAATGGCTGGTGCTTTTACTAACTGTTCTACTGTGATTTTTAGCCAGCAATCTGTACGGGTTTGTCTATGTCGGCTATGTATTGCACCGCGGTTAAATTTCATACGCCATAGCCGTGCCAGACGGTTAAGTTCATCAATATTATCAACCTGTCGAAAGCGTAAACCGGATTCGAAATTGCGTTCGATGATGTCACGTGCTTTTTCAACAGAGCCCGTAGCACGGGCGTTACGGGCCTTGTGTTGTATCATTTGAATGCCTAAGGCCTTACACAAGTTACGTAGTGTAGGTGCTGTCAAAGCAGAACCGGGGTCAGTAAATAAAATTTGGGGTACACCGTGTAATACATCTGCGTCACCACGATCTTGCATTGCGTTAATCAACACAGAAGTAAAATTCTGACTGGTTTCACCGCCAAATAAGTATTCAACATATATCCAGCCACTTGTGTGATCTGTTAATTCAAACGACCAAACGCGATCATTAATGATACGAGCCAGATTTTTCGGCTTATTTTTATTAAATTCAGCCACAGGCATCATGCGTAATCCACTGTCAATCCCATTGTTTTTATTAGGGTTTTTTAGGTAATACAGTACACAAATTGAGGCGTCTAATTCCCAGACATGATTGGGATGCAGGCTAGCCAATTGTAGGCTGGGCGCAGGCACTTTCAACTGTTCAGGATGAAGTTTGTACTGGCGCAATGCACGACTAATAGCGTCAATGGATAACGGAGAAAATTCGCCCGTTTCGGTATCAATATGGCCTGCATTAATCAGGCCATTTGAACGCAGATCATTAACGGCCTGTTCGAGGCTATATAACCGTTTCCCTGTATTACAAGTGGCCTCCATCAATACCCCTGAGATCAAAGTTGCTTCTTCACGTGTCAGCGCGCTATTACCTGCATCAGAACGTTTCTTGCGTGGCTTTTTGCCAGAAACTTCACCAAGTTTTTTAATCAATGTTGAACGTGACATACACAGCTCTTCACAAGCCGCCCGATATATTGCTTCTTTACTGCCATGTCCGGCTTTATGTGCTGCCTGTGCAATAGAAACTAATCGTTCGGTCATTGTGGTATTCATGTTATTGCCCTTATTTCTTCAGTTTCTTTTCAAGCATTTTTTTCAATTCAGATTTATTCATGTGCCTCTTCCTTATCCATCCATTCTGGTCGTTCGAATCTTTCCTCTTCTGCTTCCGCACCTTCTTTAGCCCAATCAGGAACAATGCTGTGTTCTCTGTACTCAGGCAGATTAAAGTGATTACGTAGGTTACGAATTTTGACTTCAAGGTCGTCGAGGACGCCTGCCATAAACCCAACATGACTAATATCGGTTCGTGTGGTATGGTCATTAAGCGTTTCAAATCCATTGAAAAGATTGGTGATAGCTGCATCAATAGCAAAAGACAATGAATTAACCTCTTGTGTCAAAGCTACACCTTCTTCTTCAGGTTTTTCATGATTGATTCGGCGCTGAAGTTTGTGCTGGATTTCAGATTTCTCCTCAATCAAACTACTAACAAGTTCCTTTTTTTCTTGTACCGTCTGGCGTGAAATATCCAGATCAGCACGTGTATCACGCAGGGCTTTACGTAGTTCGCGGACAGACATGCGATCAATATCATCTAATGTCAGACCAGCTACAGTGCCACCTTCAGCCAATTCAGACAGTTCATCATCGTCTTCAAGCATCAATTCATACAGTTTGGAACGTCCCAAAAGCGAAAACGTTTTCGCTTTTGTTTCTAATCCAGGTGAAAGAAATTTGAGTGCAGCTTGTGCCATTTTTTGGGCAATACGGGGTTCCAGACCGAGTTGATCCTTAACGATGTTAACAAACTCGCCATGAGGTTCATTCTCTTTAAGAATAATGAGACGCTTCCCAGCTTCTAACATCGCTTCAGCACTCTGAGCCATGTAGAAACGGGTTTCATGGACGATGCGATCACGTTCATACGGCAAACCATCACCAAACTGTTCCATGATTTGCAGGCGGTGTGTTGTCATAGCGTTGAGATTGACCTGTAGATCGTCAGCAAGTTGAACATCTTCGGCCAGTTTTACTGATGTTGTATTTTTTGAGCGTGCCATTATATAAATCCCCTGTTAATTAATTTCTGCTACCAGCTAGAACGCGCTGATTCATTTCTGTAATTCTGGCCTGTGTGTTAGCCATTTCATTAGAGAACGATTGTGCTATTTGCAGTAATTGCATACCTGGTGCATATCTGCCACTACTCAGTTTTTGCGCCAACCCTTCTTCTATTAATGTATTTAGTGCACGATTAATATTTGCCGGAGATTCCCCCAGTAATTCCGCTAATTCACCATTACTCAGCCCAGACAAGGAATGACCACGTAGAGCCTTAAGAACCCGTAATATGCGCGTACCAGAACTGGAAACGTTAATTTTGCGCATGTCACACTCTCCCTTTTCAATATGTGATAATCTGTTACATAAAGTGATAAAATAGTTAGGCTAAATTTAAATGCCTAAACTTGGCGTTTTCAGACCTAGCTTTACAGCTATTTCATGGGCCTTTCCGTAATTAGCTTTGGATTGTCCATTAAGAACTCGGTATACAGCTTCGCGGGAATACCCGTTCTCCTGTGCCCATTGGGTAATAGTGATGCCGTGTTGATGAAAACGGCTTTTAATTTTCTCGGGTGTCATGCTATGGCCTCCGGTAATGCAATGATGTTTGTACAATACATGACATTATTGTCCCATTAATGGGACTTGTAAAGGGTTTTGGTGACAAAAATGTCTCTTGGTGAGAGATTAAAAAAAGAGCGTGAGCGATTGGGGTTTAGTCAGTCTGATTTCGCGGAGATGGTTGGCGCATCAAGAAAATCACAGATAAGGTGGGAAAAAGATGAATCTGCACCAGGGGCTGACGCTATAAGCCTTTGGGCAAAAGCAGGTCTTGATGTGTTGTACCTAATAACAGGGCAAGTTCAACAGTCAGCCTCTACCGCTTACAAAAACAGTGAGATAGATACAGAATTACTGGGAAAAATTGTTCATAAACTAGATTCGATGGCACAACAGGCTAATCGCCGCTGGACGCCCGATGAACTCGTCCTGCAATCATCAAAAATATATAACTTTTTAATTAAAGAGTCGGTTGTCGATGACAGTAGAATTGACAGAGTATTAAAACTGGTTGTTAATCATTAAAAAATAAAGGATTTGCATGGACAGAAGAGATGAAGAATTACAAACATTAGCAGGACAAGTTTTTGATAGCCTTAAACAACTTCCCCAAGATGGGCAGGAACGACAAATAACCATCAGCGTTGGTGGCAATAATCATGGCTCTATTCATGTAGGTTCAGTCGTCAATATTAACCCTATGCCATCTCGCCCGCGTGAGCTTCATGAAAGGAATAGTCGGGAATTATTTGCTATAAAACGAGAATTACTTATAGAAAATAAAGATGCTAAATGGCGTTATTACATCAATACACCTTGCCTGCTATTACTTAGCCTCGTGCTTATAGCATTCACGTTTGCCCTATGGAACGCTTATATGATATTTTTCGGTGAAGGATTTACTAATGTATTGGTACTTAATGATAAAACATTGATAATCTTTATTTCTTGGGTCGTGTTGATAGCGCTTTGCGGAAAAAAAATGGACAAGCACAGGAAGATAGAAAATAGGATAATAGATGAAAATCAGGATGTTATTGATACCATAGATGTCATCTTGCAACGTAGAAATTCTTAAAAATATAGTTATTTTCTATTTCATATAAGGGTATGGACTGTGCGTAACTTATTAATTCCCACAAATGCCAAACTTCCCAATGATTATATAGCCAATGGGAATAATTGTTTTCTTTACATAGGGGATAACGAAACAGTTTTATCTATATCTAAATCAGCTTGCCAATCTGTTTGTTTAGATCAACAGAATGTACCTGGTGGAACATTGAAATTGAAACTTTAGAAACAAATAGGATATTTATGTCTACTACAAACATAGAAAAGTTTAATGAAATTGTAGGTATTATATTTGGGAAACTATATGAGTCATTTCCTTTAAAGATAGATCTTTTATCTATAGAGGTAATCGGTGAACCCCTTCAATATTCTGATGGAACATACTCTGACGAACTTTGTACTACAGTAGAAGATCATAGATTTTTTCTGGATACAGTGGATTGGCTCATAACGAATGGTTATTTGGCAGGGACTATGAGCTCTGAAGGTTGTCATAGAGCCGTATTAACGGCTGAAGGTTTAGAAGTTCTTAAAGTAATCCCTGACAGCTTAGAAACCCCATTAGGTGATCGTATTAAGGAAACACTGAAGACTGAAAGTAAAGAAGCATTAAGGTCTTTAATTAGCCAAACTCTCGGAATAGGTTTACAGTTTGTATCCCGTTCTATTGGCTTAGGTTAAAGGTAAAAAATGGCAAAGCAAATATATTGCCTTGCCATTCTCGGTTATTAGAAATTACAAATAATCAGCTCTTTACTCTGTTTAGCTTTCCCCGTAACTTTCAAGTTGTAACCGATATTGACTACTTGCATTTTTAATCCTTTGAATGCCTTACGCATTTCTGGAATATCGTTCACCGAAATTACCATTTCCCCTCGGATGGTATGTGCTAGTTCTGCTAATAGATCATAGTTCTCAAGTCCGAAATCTATGCCATATCCTTCGGTCCCCCAATACGGTGGATCACAGTAAAACAGCGTATGTGGCCTGTCGTACCGTTGGACGCATTGTGCCCAGTCCATATTTTCAATGATCGTTCTTGCTAGTCGTAGGTGAGCCATTGATAGCTCTTCTTCTATTCTGAGTAAATTAAATCGCGGTGGGCTGGTGGTGGAAGTACCGAAAGTATGTTCAGCAACCTTACCGCTAAACGCCTGCTTTTGGAGATAGTAAAAACGTGCTGCTCTCTGAATATCGGTTAGCGTTTCTTCGGGGGTAATCTGCAACCATTTATAAATTTGACGACTGACCAATGCCCATTTAAATTGCCGGACAAACTCTTCCAAGTGATGTTTTATTACGCGATAAAGATTCACCAACTCACCATTAAGATCATTAATCACTTCACATTTGCTCGGTACTTTTAGGAAATACAGCGCGGCAGCACCACAGAACGGTTCGACATAACAGGTATGCTCAGGAAATAACGGTAAAATATGTTTTGCTAATCGGCGTTTACCACCAATCCACGGAACGATAGGTAAAGATTGTTCTTTCATTATCCGTAAGCCTTTTCCATTAGCTGAAAATGAGTTAGGCTTTCCCGGTCATCAATAATCAATAGCGGAAAGAGCCTCGGTTGACTCACAGTACATACCTGTGAGTTGATAGCCTACCCAGTATTCGAGTGTTAGGCAGGTCGCTCTTATCCTGTCTTTTACTTTTCTGATGCGCTCTTAACGCCCTTTAAAATCCTTTTCCCGATACATTGGCAAAACTGTTTCCATCAACAACTACGGAGACAGTTCAGTGAAAACTTTCAAATCGTTTGTATCACTTATCAAAAAATTACGCCTCGGTGGCTGGTTGTTAACAGCTGTTCTATTGCTGATCACTATCGGTTTAGTTTCCCCTCAACAAGTCCCTGTCGTGATCTACAAATTGTCGCTTATTGCTCTGGCTGTTGTCTTGGGGTACTGGCTAGACCGCAGTTTATTCCCGAAAGCAAGGCCCGGTCAGTATCTGAAATATGATGAAATACTCATGAAAGAAGGAAAATATCCCGTTCAGACTGGCTACCATATGGTATTTGCTGCCGTTCTGATACGCCGTGCACTGATTGTTGCCGCTACCTGTCTGAGCGTAGCTACAGGGTTGTGATTATGAATTGGCGGCAGATTATCGGAATTGTTTTGTTGTGGTGTAGTGGTATGGTCAGCCTAGCATTGGCTGACGAACTGCCACACCGTTCGCGGCAATACCGCAATGACTTAATACGTGCTTCTCGTGTGATCTGGGGATTGAATGCGCCTGTAGCTGATTTTGCCGCTCAGTTGCATCAGGAGAGTGGTTGGAAATCATGGGCAGTTTCTCCTGTCGGTGCTCAGGGCATGGCTCAATTCATGCCTGCAACCGCAAACTGGATCAGTCAACGTATCCCTGAATTATCTAATAAAGAACCATTCAATCCAACTTGGTCTATGCGGGCGATGGTTCACTATGATCATTGGCTATGGCTACGCATTAAAGCTGTCGATAAGTGCCAAAGAATGGCGATGGTGCTGTCTTCCTATAATGGGGGCTTAGGCTGGTTACTACGGGATAAGAAGAAAACCGAGGTAGTTGGTCTCAATCCGTGGGTCTGGTTCGGCCATGTTGAATCTCAGAATGCTGGACGTAGAGCGTCAGCATGGAAAGAAAATCGACATTATTCCAAACGCATATTACTGGAACTCGCGCCCCGTTATTTGGCTTGGGGAGGTACCAGCTGTGCCAATTAAATTATGGGCTAAACCTGTTGTATTGATTTTGTTGCTAATTGGTATGTTCGCTTTGGCTCACTGGAGAGGCCATACCATAGGCTTTCAGAAAGCAACGGAGACAGGAAACACTGCATTAGCACAGCAGAAAACCGAATTTCTTCTGTTGGAAAAGCAACGGACAGAGCGGGAACTGTCAGTACTCAATGCCTTGCAGCAACGTTACCAAATGCAGGTCAACTCAGCGCATCAGGCAGAAGCCAATTATCTCAACGATATTGAACAACTCCGCACTCAGAACCAACAACTGAAGAGGAAAATTGACCATGTTACCCAGAGTTGGATGGATGAAAAACAACAGTTTCATCCTGTTAATTGTGTGTTTACTCGTGGCTTCATGCAGCAATACAACGCCGCCCTCGGCCTGTCCAGTGAACAAACTCGCTCTGCCTCCGTTACCTCCGGCGCTGATGAAACGTTCCGTGGAAATGAAAGCTCTGATGCCCAACTACGGCCATCTGGTATCACACAACGAGATATCCTTGCCAATATCATCGACAACGGAGAACAGTGTCTTGCATTGAAAGCGCAGGTCAATGGCCTGCTGGATTACATCGAAGGATTACAACAATGACACTACAGATTGAATTTTGGGCTGCCGTAGGTTTTCTGCTCTCTTTCCTTGGTTTCGTTTTTGGTATCGCAAAGTGGTTATTCAGCAAAGCCGAAGAGCGACAGGAGGAAAGACACGCCTCGTTAGAGCAGGCGCTTAAAAATTCCGTAGACAATTGGTCTCAGCTCGAACGTGAGTTTATGCAGTTTAAGGCTGACTTGCCGCTGAATTACGTGCGCCGTGAAGATTATATTCGTGGTCAAACAGTAATTGAAGCCAAGCTGGATGCGCTTTACAGCAAATTAGAGATGGTGCAGCAGCACCGAATTGCCGGAGGTAAAAATGATTGATGTTGCTCGTGTTCGTCGTGAATCATTGCGCTGGAGTCTATTGGTCGCACTGAATAAAACCCGCCCATATACCGCCAGTGAAACGCTGTTATTGGATATATCTCGCGCGATTTATCCTGACGTCACTGCATTGGAATTACGGAAGGAATTGGATTATCTGGCAGACCGTAAATTAATTGACCTCAATAAACAGCCATCGGGTAGCTGGTTTGCTGACTTAACTCGTATTGGTGTTGATGTTGTTGAATATACGGTCGAATGTGGTCTTGGTATTGCTCGTCCTGAAAAGTACTGGAGTGAATAATGGCGCGTCGAAGCACTATCGATAAACTCCCTGAAGACGTTCGGCGTTGGTTGGAACGGGCTTTGACTGAATCAGGATTTAGTGGATACCAGGAACTCGAAACCTTGCTGCGTGATCAAGGTTATGTAATCAGTAAGTCTGCTATTCACCGTTATGGACAAAAAATAGAAAAGCGATACGGTGCAATACGGGCAGCAACAGAAGCAGCACGGATGCTCACAGAAGGTGCCGTGGATGATCAAGATGCACGTTCTGAGGCTGTGATCGCTCTGATTCAAACCGAAATCTTTGAGCACATCGTTAAATTGCAGGAAGCTGATGAGAAGGAAGTAGACCCAGCAGAACGAGTTACCCTGCTATCTAAGGTCGCCAAAAATGTTGCTACTTTAAGTAGGGCCAGCATCAACCTGAAGAAATATCAGTCTGACCTGCGCCAGAAAATCGCTGACAAAATGGAAGCACTGGAGAAAGAAGCCAATACCAATAATACCAATAATGGTGGTCGCATGAGTATTGAAACTTTGCGCCGTGTCCGGGAAGAGATTTATGGGATTGTCAAATGAGTGCAGCCATTCAACTTTACAAGTACCAGCGCACATGGTTTCTAGATCGTTCCCGTTTCAAGATAGGTAAGTTTGCTCGTCAGACGG
Source organism: Photorhabdus sp. RM96S (assembly GCF_042879335.1). NCBI lineage: Bacteria > Pseudomonadati > Pseudomonadota > Gammaproteobacteria > Enterobacterales > Morganellaceae > Photorhabdus > Photorhabdus sp. RM96S. Next base: position 17,414 of record NZ_JBHFKT010000042.1, read on the forward strand.
GGAAAACATTTACCACAACACTGGAACTGACTGATGATTGTTTCGAAGTTGAGGCAACAGGTGGCCGTACACGTTGGGTGATCCTCTCCAGAGGGGAGCGTCAGGCCAGAGAAGCGATAGAAGAAGGCGTGAAAAAACACTGCCAAGCCTACAACATGGTGGCCCGTGAGATTGAAGGCTATTTCAAAGGGGCTTCAGGAGAACGCTATACCATGTTGGAAGCTGAATTGCCGGGCGGCTCCAGAATCACGGCCTTGCCTGCCAATCCAGACACGGCTCGCGGATTCGCATCCAATGTCTTTTTGGATGAGTTCGCCTTTCATCTCGACAGCCGCAAGATTTGGACGGCTTTGTTTCCTGTCATTTCCAACGGCTACAATTTACGAGTGACATCAACCCCCAATGGTAAAGGCAATAAATTCTATGAACTAATGACTGACAAGTCATTGGAACAGATTTGGTCACGGCACATTGTCGATATACATAAGGCTGTACAAGACGGCTTGCCACGGAACATTCAGGAAATGCGGACAGCCCTTAATGATGAAGATGCCTGGGCACAAGAATTTGAACTGAAATGGTTGGATGAAGCCAGTGCATGGCTTTCTTATGAGCTGATTGATGGTGTAGAGAATGACTTGGCTGGGCTGCCAGAACATTATCTGGGAGGCCCCTGTTTTGTTGGCGTTGATATTGGTATCCGCAATGACTTATTCGTTATTTGGGTATTGGAACAAGTTGGCGATGTCTACTGGACTCGTGAAATTATGACTCGCAAACGGGCAACATTCGCTGAACAGGATGCCCTGCTAGATGATGTTTTCTTCCGTTATCGCGTCTTGCGTTGCTGTATGGATCAGACTGGGATGGGCGAAAAGCCCGTCGAAGATGCCAAACGGCGGCATGGTAACAGCCGTGTAGAAGGCGTTATTTTTACCAGTAACAACAAACTGACACTGGCAACTAGGGGTAAAGAGGTGTTTGAAGACAAACAAATTCGCATTCCTCGTGGCGATCAACCCTTGCGGGCAGACTTGCATAAATTACAGAAAATTTTAGGGCCGACAGGCGCACCTCGTTTTGTCGCTGACAGTGATACAGCAGGTCATGCTGACCGAGCATGGGCAGGATTTTTGGCTGTGAATGCGTCAGATGGCCCATCAGGCCCTGTCACCATTTCATCCCGTCGTCAACGTCTGAGTGCTCAATTGTTGGGAGGATACTAATGGCTCGTGGTATCTGGGTTTCACCAACAGAATTTATTAACTTTTCCGAATCAAAGCAGTCATTCACTGAACAAATTGCATCGCGTAGCCGTTCCATTGACTTCTACAGTCTGGGCACATATCTACCTAACCCTGATACTATTCTCAAAGCCCAAGGGCGGGATATTCGTGTCTATCGTGAATTACGTACTGATCCTTTAGTTGGTGGATGTATTCGCCGCCGCAAGGCCGGAGTGAAAGCACTGGAGCGTGGTGTAGAACGTAGTAATGCCCCTGTGCGAGTCTTTAACTTTATCCGTGACATGCTCGCGGACTTGGATATGTCACGTATCATTGGCGAAATGCATGACGCTGTTCTATACGGCTATCAGCCTTGTGAATTGATGTGGAACCAGAATCAATCATGGTCAGTGACGGATATTGTTAGCAAACCGCCTGATTGGTTCCACTATGACCGTGATAACCAACTGCGTTTTCGTGCCCGTGATGCAGGCGTAGAAGGAGAACGGGTTCCTCTCTATAAATTTGTAACACCACGTCAAGATGCTACTTATGACAACCCTTATGGATTTCCAGATTTATCCATGTGCTTCTGGCCCGTCACCTTTAAGAAAGGCGGCATGAAGTTTTGGGTACGCTTTGCTGAGAAGTATGGTTCACCGTGGGTGATTGGAAAACATCCACGAGGTACGCCACAAAGTGAAATTGATCTGTTATTGGATTCGATGGAAGCGATGATTGATGATGCAGTTGCCGCCATTCCTGATGATTCCTCCGTTGAGATTAAAGAGGCAGCAGGTAAATCAGACAGCAGTGATATTTACCAGAACTTAATTACCGTTGCTCGCAGTGAGATCTCTATTGCGTTACTGGGACAAAACCAAACAACCGAAGCAAACAGCAATAAAGCCTCTGCACAAGCGGGATTGGAGGTAACGGATGATATTCGTGATGCTGATGCTGACGTTATCACCAGTGCCATCAATCAGGCTATACGCTGGGTTGTAGAACTGAACTTCGGTAACGTTGAATGTCCGGTCTATCGTCTTTGGGAACAGCAATCGGTAGATGAAACACAGGCTAATCGTGATGTTAAGTTGAGTCAGGCTGGTGTCAGATTTACTCCGCAATACTGGAAACGCGAATATCAATTGCAGGATGGGGATATTGATGAAACAACCTTGTCAACCACGCCTATTCCACCACTCCCACTGGCGTTCTCTGAAGCTGTTCACGCAGATTTAGCAGCACAAGACACCTTAGATGAAGCACTGGATATTTTGATGAATGAAGGATCATTGAATGAATCATTGGAATCTCTGCTGCTTCCTTTGTTCTATCGTGTTCAAAACGGTGTTAATCCCAGCGATCTAACAGGAGAGTTAGCCGAGCTTTATCCACACATGGACGCAGAGGGTTTGCAAGAGCAGCTAGCACGGGTTTTGTTTGTGTCTAACATCTGGGGGCGCTTGCATGAGCATAACCACGCCTGAACTGGCGTATTGCATGACATTACCTCCCAAGCGAGCCATTGGTTATCTGCAATCTAAGGGCTACAAGATAACGTGGGATTGGGAAGAACTTTGGCAAGAGACTCATGCCCGTGCATTCACGGTGGCGAAAGTCACGCGTCTGGATATTCTGGAAGATATTCGCCAGGCGCTACAGCAGGCACTGGATGAAGGCAAGACTGATCGTTGGTTTCGTCAGGAGCTGGAGCCAACATTAAGACGTAAGGGGTGGTGGGGAACGAAAGAAACCGATGACCCCGTTACAGGGGAACGTGTCACTGTTCAGCAAGGTAGCCCGTGGCGCCTTGAGACTATCTTTCGTACCAACATGTCGGTGCTGTACAGTGCAGGCCGTTGGGCCGAACAAATGGAAAATATTGATGACCGACCGTACTGGATGTATACAGGGATCAACGATAACCATACACGCAAGAGCCATCTCGCATTGCATGGTTTGGTATTTCGCTCTGACGACCCTTTTTGGCAAGCCTTCTATCCTCCCAATGGTTGGCGTTGCCGTTGCAGTGTGATTACCCTCAGTCATGATGATGTTCGTGCCAGAGGGGTGAAAGTTATGCATTCAGGTAAAGCAATGGGCTGGGAGTTGAAATTGGTTTCACAAAAAACAGGTGAGATGCAGCCTGTTGCTACATTCAATACCGGCATAACAAAAGTAGCGACTGATGTAGGTTGGTCATATTCGCCGGGGGCAGCATATCGTCCCGATTTATCCAGATATCATGGGGAGCTATCTGGACTGGCCCGTCGCGAACTGGGAAGACAGAATGAGTAATATCACTATCACCATTAATGATGGAGACCTAAGACGTGGACTGCGGGCGTTAGAATTGGCTACTAATGATCTGACACTTGCCATGCGTAAAATTGCTGGAACATTGTCAGCAGAAACCGCTTTTAACTTTGAAGCCGAAGGACGCCCGGCATGGATACCCTCAGTAGCGGCAAAAGAACGTGGTGGTCAGACACTGCAAAAAACTGCTCGTTTGATGCGTTCAGTCAGTACCCGATATGATGCTCACACGGCAATTGTCGGTACAAACTTAGTCTACGGGCGTATTCATCAATTGGGAGGTAAAACTGGCCGCGATCAATCTGTATTGTTACCAGCCCGGCCTTATCTGCCCGTAACAGAACAAGGCGAATTATCACCAGAAGCAGAAAGAGCCGTATTAAATACCATTCAACGACATCTTGAATCAGCGGCACACCGTTAAACGTTGCCTCACTATGCGGGTGATTTATCATTGTCATCCGCAAAAAACTTTATAAAGCGTTTACAGACTCAAATTTTCGGTATCTAATTGCATACAGTTCTCCACTTTTTTATTTCCTTCCGAAGTCTTTTCTAAAGCAGATTAAAAGTAGTTTTTTCTGATTATGGAGAAACTGCCTCTATTAACGTAATAGAGGCAGTGAAATGAAGTCACTTCACATTTTCAAATCCGGTACACATACCGATATGAATGGCAAACAATTGCCGTTCAGCCCCGCAGATTTGCAAGCTTGTGCAAACGCTTATGACTCATCGTTGCATGAAGCACCGATTGTGATTGGGCATCCAAAAGACAATTTGCCCGCCTATGGTTGGGTTAAATCGCTAACGTCTTCCGGTGATGACTTAATTGCGGAGCCTCAACAGGTTGATGTTCAGTTCGCTGAATTGATCGATGCAGGCCGCTATAAAAAAATTTCTGCTTCTTTCTATTTACCTGATTCCCCAAACAACCCCAAACCCGGCGTGCTCTATTTGCGTCATGTCGGCTTTTTGGGTGCGCAGCCACCCGCCATTAAAGGATTGAAACAAGTTGAATTCAGCGAACAAGAATATGGTGTTGTGGAGTTCTCTGATTGGAGTGATATCACCAACGCCTCACTTTGGGGGCGTTTGCGAGAATTTTTGATTAGTAAATTCGGTATGGATGAAGCAGACAAAGCGCTTCCTTCTTGGCAGGTAGATTCATTACGTGAAGAAGCTTATAGCACGGCTCAGCCTGCTCCTGCCTTTCATGAACCCAATAACACACATCAACATGAGGAAAACATCGTGACAAATGAAGAAAAAAAGGCGCTCAAAGATGAAAACACTCGCCTGAAAGAACAGCTTACTGCCCGTGATGCTGCCGACGCAAAGCGCAAACAAACTGAGCAACATGCCGGAAACGTGGCATTTGCCGAAAAGCTGATCACAGACGGCAAATTGGCGCCAGCTGCTCAATCTATCGTGATCGCCTTGCTGGACGCTGTAACCCAAGGAGATTCCCCTGTCGAGTTTGCTGAAGGTGATGTGAAAAAACCATTGGCTACTGCGTTTAAAGATCTGCTGAGTTCTGTCCAGCCTGTTATTGATTTTGGTGAACATGCAACAAAAGACCGGGTAGACCAAAACACATCATCAGATATTGCTGAGTTTTCTGATGCAGATCCTGAACGTCTGGCGTTGCATCAAAAAGCCGTCGCTCTGGTGAAGAAAGAAGGCATCAGTTACGACGTAGCCGTTACCCGCTGCCTGTAACACTAGGGACGTAATTATTGAGGAGAAATAAATGTCTGATTATTTGAAAGGCAAACGTATTGTTGATCCTGTGCTAACCAGTGTTGCTCGTGGTTATAAAAATGCGGCATTCATCGGCGAACATCTTTTCCCCGTCGTCGAAATGGAGAAAGAAGGTGCTAGTGTGCCGACATTTGGCAAAAGTGCTTTTGTGGAATATGACACCACGCGTGCCGTTGGTGCCAACAGTAACGTTTTGATCCGTGAGAAAGGCTCTTCGTTAGATATCGTGCTCAACGAACATGATCTAGCTGCACCTGTTGATTATCGTGAGAAATCGGAATCTTTATTTAATGAAGAAGCAAAGGCAATCCGTCGTTCCACCAATGGCGTGAATCTCAAGCGTGAACTGTATGCCGCTCGATTGGCACAAGACCCTGAAGTTTATCTTAATGACTCGGTGAAGAATCTGACAGCTAATGAACGTTGGGCTGGTGGCAAAGGTAATCCAATCAAAGTCATTGAAGCTGGAGTTGATGTTGTTCGTACTGCCATTGGTGTACGTCCAAACCTCATGACAATGGGGGCTAGCGTGATGTCACTGTTAAAATTTCATCCTGAAATTCAGGCAGCTATTGGAGCCAACGAACGTAAACGTATCACAATAGAAATACTCAAAGACCTTTTCCAAATCCAAAACGTTGTCGTTGGTGAACCTGTTTCTACCCCAAGTATTAAAGAAAATCCCGTTGATATCTGGGCTGATAATTTGATGTTGCATTACGTATCACCTCCGCAGGCAGGAGCAGAAAGCGCTGATGAATATGAACCCTCCTTTGGCTATACATTTCGCCGCAAAGGGATGCCTGTAGCGGATAAATATGAAGGTGTGGGCGGTAAGGTCAATTACTGTCGTTATACCGATATTTATAAAGTTGCGGTTGTTGGCGGTGATGCCGGCTATCTGATTACCAATATTGTGAAGTAAGGGAGACATCATCATGGCAGTAACACAACAATCCGTATTGACGACAACAATTATCGCCAGTGCGAACATCATCCAGCATCGTTTAGTTAGTACTGATAATGCACCGTGTCAGGCTGGAGCCGTTGCACTTGGTATAGCAGAGGTGGATGCGAAGGCTGGAGATGTCGTTCCTGTTAATGTATTGGGCATTATTGCTGTTGAAGCTGGTGGGCCAATAACCCGTGGGCAAGTCGTACAGTCGGATAAGGATGCCTGTGTGGTACCACTGAGTTCGGCTGAAAATGCTGCCGGAACATCTGTCGGGTTTGCGCTGGATGATGCCACAGCGGCAGGTAATATCATTCGCATCTTACGTGGCATATGACATGTATTGCTCACTGAAAGATTTGCAAGAGCAGATACCAACTCAATCATTGATATGGCTGTCTAACGAAGAACCTAATGCTCAGACGATCAATGAGCCTGTGGTTAACAGTGCCATCCGCTATGCTGATGAACTCATCGATGCCCATTTACGTGGGCGTTATATCCTGCCTCTGGCGGAAGTTCCCACGGTATTACGTGATGCCGCCATTACGTTAACACGCTATCGGCTGTATGCCCGCCGTCCAGAGGGTTCTATTCCTGAAGCCGTGATAGATGATTACAAAATTGTTTTGCGCCAACTGGCTGACATCCGAGATGCCAAACTGACACTGGGCCTGCTTTCCACAGGAAAAGATGCCCCTGAATCGGGGGAGTTTCGTGTTCGGGCGCGTCGTCCCACCTTTGGGGGGAGTAAAGGAATGTTGGAGAAATACTGATGGATGTTTCGCCGATCATTGATGCCATTGTCATGAGGCTAAGAGAAAAACTACCTGGCTTACAGGTGGAGTATTTCCCTGAAAGACCAACTGAATTCAGGCTGAACCATCCGGTAGGAGCCATTTTAATCAGCTATCCCGGCTCTCGCTTCGACAAGCCTGAAGATGTTGGGACGGTATTGCAGACACAAACTGTCATGCTCAATGCCACCATTGTTTTTCGTCAGCTTAATGGACGTCACGGTGCCGTTGCCACATTGGATGATGTACGCCGGGTTCTCGGTGGATTCCAACCACCGAACTGCCAACGTAAATGTTGGCTGGTACGGGATACATTTCTCGGTGAGATAGCTGGCTTGTGGCAATACACGCTGGATTTTGCGACTGAAAGTGTATTTATCGAAGACAGTGAGTTACCGGATGGTCCGCTGTTAGCTCAAATCAATTATGAGGGAACTGAACAATGAAATACCTCTATACAGGCCCAGCAAGCGGCGTCACTTTAGCTGATGGCACTGAAGTCTTGCTCTGGTCAGGAAAAACTGTTGATTTACCGGAGCAGCATGATTATGTGAAGACATTGATCGCGCTGCAATATCTTCATCCACTGTCAGATACAGCAAAAAAATATCCTGAAGAAAAAAGAAAAGTCTGAGGAGGTCACTGATGGCCGCTAATTATTTGCATGGCGTCGAAACTATCGAAGTCGAAAAAGGCTCACGTCCTGTCAAGACAGTGAAATCCGCCGTGATCGGCTTAATTGGTACTGCGCCGATAGGGCCAGTAAATGCAGTGACACTTTGTCTGTCAGAAAAAGATTCAGCTCAATTTGGTGCTCAAATGAATGGTTTTACCATCCCACAAGCACTAGATGCTATTTATGATCATGGTGCGGGAACTGTGCTGGTCATTAATGTTCTTGATCCTGAGGTGCATAAAACTAATGTTGCCAGTGAAAGCATTATCTTTGATAAAACCACAGGAACAGCGAAATTGGTTAATCCCGTGGTCAGTAATGTCTTGCTAAAAGCCACCTCTGGTAGTGCACCTTATGTAGAAGGGCAAGATTATTCTCTGGATGCTCAAACAGGCAGCCTCAAGAATATCGGTAAAAACATTGCTGCTGGCGCAACCGTGATTGCCAGCTATGACTTTGCCGACCCTACATTAGTGACGCCTGCTGACATTATTGGCAGCATCAGTGCAGCGGGTAACCGTACAGGTATGAAGTTACTGAATGATACTTATAACCTGTATGGATTCTTTGCCAAGATCTTGCTGGCTCCTGTTTACTGTACCCAGCTAAGTGTGACGACAGAACTGATTGCCCTTGCAACTAAATTGGGTGCCATGACTTATATTGATGCCCCGATAGGTACCACTTTTGTTCAGGCTATCAGTGGCCGCGGCTCGTCTGGCACAATCAATTTTAATACCAGTTCTGATCGTGTCCGGCTGTGTTACCCACACGTCAAAGTCTATGATGCGGAAGGCAATAGCGAGCGTTTGGAACCATTGTCATCTCGTGCGGCAGGGCTGCGTGCCAAGATTGATGCAGACAAAGGTTTTTGGTGGTCATCCTCTAATCAAGAAATTATGGGGATCACGGGTATTGAACGTCAGCTATCCGCCATGATTGACGATCCACAAAGTGAAGTGAACCTGCTCAATGAACAAGGCATTACTACAGTGTTCAATAATTATGGCTCTGGTTTGCGCTTATGGGGCAACCGTACCGCCGCATGGCCAACTGTGACACACATGCGTAACTTCGAGAACGTGCGCAGAACGGGAGACGTGATTAATGAATCCCTGCGTTACTTCAGCCAGCAATATATCGATATGCCGATCACACCAGCGCTGATAGATGCCCTGACAGAATCTGTGAATGCCTATGGTCGTAAATTGATTGCCGATGGTGCTTTGTTGGGATTCAAATGTTGGTTTGATCCGACCCATAACGAAGAAACGGAGCTGACATTAGGTCATCTGTTACTCAGTTATAAGTACACACCGCCACCACCACTGGAACGGCTGACATTTGAGACCGAAATTACCTCTGAATATTTGCTGAACTTAAAGGGAAATAATTAATGGCCGGAAAAATAGAGATTAACCGCATCACCAACGCCAATATTTATATTAACGGCAATAACCTGTTGGGACGTGCTGAAGAAGTGAAACTGCCAGACGTTTCCATGACCATGCAGGAGCATAAGGCGCTGGGGATGGTCGGTAAAGTGGAGCTACCGGCAGGCTTCGATAAACTGGAAGGCGAGATCAAGTGGAACAGTTTCTACCGTGACGCCATGTTATCTGCTGCCAATCCCTATAAATCTCTGGCATTGCAGTGCCGTTCCAGCGTCCAGAAATTCAGTTCACAGGGGCGCATTGATGAAGTGCCATTGGTGACATATCTGACCATTTTATTTAAGAAGAATCCGCTGGGCACATTTAAGCAACATGAAAATGCTGATTTTTCCAGTAGCTTTACCAGTACCTATATTAAGCAGGTACTGGATGGTGAGGAGCTGTTAGAACTGGATTATCTGGCCAATATCTTCCGTGTTGGCGGCATTGATCAACTGACCGATTATCGCATCAATATTGGAGGTTAAACTAAATCATGACTGCACTCGCGCCAAAGCCAGAAAGCTTGCCAACTTGATTGATAAGTGGACTCCTCCGGAAGGTTGGTTTTCCGATATCGGTGCAGCGAAAGGGAAAGAATATCTGATAGACTTTTTCCGTAACTGTAAAGGCTTTCGCACTCACTAATGACAGGGGCATCAGCCCCTTTCTTCTTTAATCCCCTTTAATATTTCCGTTTCCATACATGAATGATACTGAATGAAACTTACAGAGGAGTATCATCATGTCAACCACGACTTACCATCTTCAATTTCCCTATACCACAGCTGCTGGCGTTCGCATTGAAGAGCTTCAGTTATCACGTTTGAAAGTTAAAGATATCAAGGCTGCCCGGCGAGCCAGCGAAAATCCTACTGACTGGGATGATATTTTGATAGCACGTTCGACAGGATTGTTACCAGAAGATATCGAACAGATGGATGCCGCTGATTATCTGGCACTACAGAAACGATTTCAGCAAGTTATCGGATTGGATCAGGGAAATAAAAACAGTGTGGCAAGCATCGGCGATGTTGGCACGATGGTTCCGGTTCCAGCCGAGCGAGATTGATAATCTGGCGCTGGATGAATTTGAATGTTGGTTGAATGAGGCCAACACTCAAATCAAACGCGAGAATGGAGGCAGTTAATTCGTGTCAACAGAATTTTCCATTGGTGTCATTATTGGTGGAGCCATTAGTAGTGCGTTCAGTTCTGCCATGTCTGGTACACGCCGTACTCTAGGAACACTGGGAGAAACGACTCGCCGACTGGAGAACCGACAGCAGGCATTAAACCGTGCTATTGAACGTTACGGTCAACTTGGTTCCCGCAGTGCCCAGAGTTTGAATGCGGATCTACAACGCATCAGTCGAACGCTGGAACAGTTGAACCGCCAGCAACAGCGCTTACAGTCTGCTGCTAGCATGAGTGATGCAGCCAAAGCGAATCGTATGGCGCTATATGCACAGGGAGCCGAAACTTATGCATTAACTCGCACGATATCCTCTCCCGTTGTTCAGTCCGTAACAAAGTATGCCTCTTTTGAATCAGGATTAAGGGATATAGCTGTCACAGGCAATCTGTCTCCGAAAGAAGAGCAAAAAATCGGAATCATCTTGCGCCAGAACGCCAAGCAAACAAACCAATTACAAGAAACCCTGCTGGAAGGTGTTGGTACATTGGTTGCCGCCGGAAAATCTCCCATGAAATCGACTGATATGAGTGGATTATTGGGCCGCGTCGCCACGGCATCTAAAGCTAATATTAATGACTTAGCCAAAATGGCTCTGTCCTTTGAGTCCCTGAAAATTGAAGGTGATCAAGCGCTCAAAGAAGCCTTTAACCGAGCTGTTTTCGGTGCTAAATCGGGTCGTTTTGAATTAAAAGATCTCGCCCAATACTTTCCAGAAATGGCGCAGCAATTTGCTGGTAAGGGAATATATGGTCAGGAGGCAGTTTCACAGATTATAGCCAGCTTGGAAGTTGGCCGTGAAGGCGCAGGAACGGAAGGTGAAGCAGCTACCAATATGAGGAATTGGCTAGCTTCAATGGGACGTGGTGATATTGCCAAAAGATACGCTGAAGCTGACGTCGATTATCAAACCTCAATGAGCAGATATGTTTCTTCGGGGTACTCACAATATGAAGCCTCAATCATGATCGCAGACCGCTTTATCAAGAGTAAAGGCGCTGATCTCATGAAAGAGTGGAAAAAAGCGGGAGCCAGAGGTGATGAAGATGCACAGCGTATGCTCATGGAATCCTTCGGGCTATCCTCTATTTTCACCGACGTACAGACAGTCAACCATCTCTTGTCCATGCGGCAACGTTGGGGAGATTATCAGCGTATCAAAACAGGCATGGGGACTGATTCGGCTCAAAAATCTGTTGATACCGACTTTGATAAACAAAACGATACCTTAGAAGCACAGTGGCGGCGTACTCAAATTGAGTTTAATGATTCGGCTATTAGCATTGGTCAGTCGCTGCGTCCAGCATTAATACAGTTAGCTGAAACCTTTATTCCATTGATGGACAAGACCGGAAAATGGCTGGCCGCTAATCCTGAACTTATCAGCAATGTTGTCACGTTGGTCGGCGGGTTCTTGGCATTCAAAGCAGCTTCAATCGGTGTCAGATTAGGTCTTAATATTTTGCTTTCCCCTATAACTGATATCTGGAAAGGCGCAATGTTAATGCGCACTCGGTGGTTACTGTTTCGAATGGCTATCGGTAGTGGCGGCAGATTCAGTGTCGTTGCAAACATCTTGGGGAAAATAGCCGGAGCAGCTCTCTGGTTGGGCAGAACCCTTGGTAGTGCTCTCTATAAGGGCTTGATGGTAGCTGGCAGAGCTATTTTGTGGATTGGACGCGTACTATTAATGAATCCTATCGGATTGATCATCATTGGTATTGCAGTGGCCGCTTATCTTATCTATCGCTATTGGAAGCCCATCAGTAATTTCTTTAAACGGCTTTGGGTCTTAGTGAAATTCGCTTTCCAAATGGGATGGCAGGGAATCAAAAATATTTGGTCTAACGTCAAAGGTTGGTTTACAGCTCGATGGAATGACATTACTAATGCGTTTGATGGCGGAATATTTGAGGCCAGTAAATTAATTTTAAATTGGTCGCCATTGGGATTGTTCTATAAAACATTTGCTGACGTTATGAAATGGTTTGGCATTGATATACCCAATAATTTTACTGATTTTGGTAAAAATATGGTTAATGGGTTGGTTAATGGTATTTCTAATATGCTGACCACGGCTAAGGACACCATTAAAAACTTTGGTGGCAAAGTTTCTAGCTGGTTTAAAGAAGCGTTGGGTATTCAATCCCCCAGTCGGATATTTATGGGATTTGGCGATAATATTGTGCAAGGTGCGGTTGTTGGTATTGATCGTACTACGCCGTTAGCTGCTCGTGCCACTCAGCGTCTAGCTGAGGGAATGACCCCTGATGTCCCACAAATTTCACCTCCTGAGATGATGTCAGGCAATCCGGTCAGACGAACAGGTTATAAAGATGCCAGCAACAACAATAACGGTTTTTCTATCTCTTTCGCCCCGCAAATATACATTGGTGATAAACAACAAACGGCTATACCCGATATTAGTCAAGCCTTAAACCTGAGTATGCGTGAATTAGAAAAACTGCTGGAACGTATTGTTATTCAGAGAGAACGCCGGAGGTACGGATAATGTTTGCAGTATTAGGTGATATCGAATTTGAGCTTATCACATATTGGGATGGTTTTGATGTAACGTTTGGTGTTGATTATGCCGAACATGCACGAATTCAAGGTAAACCCGGCTTGCAGTTCGTGGGTGAGAAACTGGATGAAATTCAAATTAGTCTGGTCTTTCATCAACATTATTGTGCGCCGGATGTTGAATTGAATCGGCTGCGTGAAGCAATGCGGAAACATCAAGCACTCGCGCTAGTATTCGGAAATGGTGATTACCGTGGCTGGTTTGTTATTACTGATGTGACAGCCACCAGTGAACAAACGGATTCAGTAGGTAATGTATTTGCCCTCAATGCCTCGGTGACATTACGTGAATATATCGGTGATCCTAAAAAATCGCTGAAACCACCTGCCATTAAATCCCATGTTCCGAATACAAAGGCGTTGTCTAATGCAATACCGAAACCATCAGGTATGGCTAAAAAAGTCAGGGATGGCGTGAATTATGCCAAACAAGCACAATCAGCACTGCAAACGACTATCAGTGCGGTACGTATTGCACAGAAGATGAAAGACAACCCGGCCGTAGCGTTAACCCGCGTACCAGGTCTTCTTACCGGACTCAACAATATTGTTGGGCCATTAGGGAAAAGCTATCCGGCTTTTCAATCACTCGGTAACTCATTGCCAGATGCAATTCAATTGACCAGAGCAACGGGACAAGCAGCAACATTTGTTAACAATGCTCAATCGTCATTAAGCCGTGCAGATAGCCGTAATATCGCGGCTGCATTGGACTCTGTATCAGCTCAACTTGAATCGGCAAGTTCAACATTTACATCAATATCACCCGCGATCAGTAAGATGGCAGCGCAAATTACCACAAGGGCACTTTGATCATGTTTCTTGAACACATAACGAAAGATGGCGATAGATGGGATTTATTGGCTCACTATTATTATGGTGACCCTTTAGGTTACGCTCGCATAATTGCTGCTAATCCGCACGTTGCAGTTACACCTATATTGCCATCAGGTGTCGTATTGTTGATCCCTATCATTGACGCTGACAATGTAGTAACTGCCGAGGATACACCACCGTGGCTGAGATAATTGATCCCAAGCAAACACCATCTATAACGGGTGTCTCAGAGGTTTTAAGTCCGACATTCACGTTACGATATTTGCAAAAAGATATCACAAATGACATCACTCCTTATGTCACTCGTGTCAGCTATACCGACAACATCAAAAGCGAATCCGATGAAATAGAGGTAGAGTTGGATGATACTGATGGTCGCTGGCTGGATAAATGGTATCCGGGCAAAGGTGATACATTAACATTGAAGTTGGGCTATTTCGGCGAACGGTTACTGAATTGTGGCTCATTCTATATTGATGAAATTGAAGTCAGCATCCCTCCTTCTATTGTATCTGTCCGAGGTGTAGCAACGTCCATTAATACGGCATTGCGTACCAAATCTAACCGTGGATTTGAGAATACAACTCTGGCAGCTATTGCTAACCGCATCGCCAAGAAACATCAGTTAAAGCTGATCGGTAGTATCGAAATCATCAAGATTGACAGGGTGACGCAATATTCAGAAACTGACGTGGCGTTCCTGAAGCGGTTAGCCAATGAATATGGTTATGCCGTTAAGATTGTCAGTGAACAGCTAATTTTCTCCCACTTGGCTACTTTGCGCAGCCAAAAAACCATAAAAAAATTATACCCTCGCGATGTCGCTCAATTTTCGCTGCGGGACACGATTAATAAAGTCTATAAAAAAGCCAAAGTGAAACACCAAAAGGCTGATGATAAAAAGTTGATTGTCTATGAAGCTGATGGCCCGACCAGTGTAAGTCATCAGTCCAATTCAAAAGGCAAGAGTAGTGGTAAAGAAACCAGCGTAGATACCTTAAAAGTAAACAGCCGAGCTGCTAACAAGGATAACGCTGAAATAAAGGCCAAATCAGCACTGGATTCATATAATGAGTACCAGCAGAACGGCTCACTTTCATTGATGGGTGCCCCTCAGCTAACCGCCGGAAATAAAATTGAGTTAATTGAATTTGGCAAGTTATCTGGGCAATGGTTAATTACTTCAGCTCACCACTCTTTTGATCGCAACAGCGGATATATAACCGAACTTGAAGTTGCTCGTGGCCCTGTTACATCAAGTAGATCCAAGAAAGATAAAAAGGGTAAGACTCAGAAATTGGTTGTCTATAAGCCCGATGGTTCTTCCGACATGATAATCAAGGAGAAATCCAAATGAGCAGCGTAACTCGTCAAGTCGGCACGATTAGCGCCGTAGATCCTGCTACTGTTCGTGCCCGCGTACGATTGCCTGAATGCGATAATATGCGTACTAACTGGCTGAATGTGTTGCAGCGTAATACCCAGAATAACAAGGACTATTGGTTGCCTGATGTTGGAGAACAGGTTGAAGTACTATTGGATGCCAATGGTGAAGATGGTGTTATTTTAGGTGCTATCTATTCCAGTATTGATAAACCGCCACCAACTAACAATAAAGACGTTCGTGGTATGACTTATGCAGATGATGCAGCTTTTTACTATGATCGTACCTCACACACCCTGACTATTAATGGTGGCATTCAGCACATTAAGATCGCGGTGGGAGCCAATGTTGTTATTCATGCACAGCAGGCAACTATTGATGCGCCGGAAACAATCGTAACCGGAAATATGTTAGTGAAAGGTCAATTAACTTATCAAAATGGACTGTCGGGTTCTGGTGGTAATGGAGCTGCTGCGACCATTCAGGGCAATGTCAGCGTTAATGGCAACATCCATGCAACGGGCAACATCATGGATGAAGGTAGTAACTCAAATCATCATCTTCATTAGTTTCTTTAAACATCTTTAATATTAGATATGCCTACAGGGGATGATACTGTTCCCCATGAATACGAACTCACACTCTGTTTTTTGGCAACTCGCTCTCCAGAACTCAGGCAAAATTGCCTGTGGGCTGGATGATATCGCCCAAGCAATACGCATTATTCTACGTACACCACGTGGCAGTGACCCACATCGACCTGAATTTGGCAGTAATTTACACCTTTATATGGATTATCCAATAGACCGCGCGATTCCTCACGTTGTCAGGGAGTCTATTGACGCTATTACTCGTTGGGAACCTCGTTGTCAGTTGTTATCGGTGAAACCAAATGTTGAGGCAGAGCACCTGACTTTGCGCGTGAATTGGAAAGCAGTTGATGGCATCACACAATCTACGGAGTTGCTATGGCGCTGACAGAACCTGATTTTATCGAGCGTGATGTAGAGAAAATCACAACCGAAATGATCGCAAAGTATGAGGCTGATGTAGGTAAGACTTTGTACCCAGCACAGGCAGAACGCCTGCTGATCAATTTATTTGCATACCGTGAAGCACTGACCCGAATGCGGGTTCAGGAAGCCGCCAAGCAGAATTTGGTCGAGTTTGCCCGTGCGCCCATTTTGGACTACTTAGGGGAATTGGTCGGAGTATATCGGCTACCCGCCCAACCGGCGCATACAATACTGCAATTTAGTGTTGATGAAGCATTAGAGCAAGATGTACTCATTCCAGTTGGAACTCGTGTTAATGCATCGGACAGTATTACTTTTGCTACTAATACAGATGCTGTTCTGAAAGCAGATACACGTTTCGTTAATGTCACAGCTACTTGTACAGATGCTGGATTATCAGGGAATAGCTGGCAACCAGCACAAGTCAATACATTGTTGGATGAAATCGACGACATTGACCTGCAAGTGACCAACACAATAGTGAGTAGTGGTGGTTCGGCAGAGGAAAGTGACGAGAGGCTACGTGTACGAATCAAGATGGCCCCTGAATCGTTTACTAATGCGGGCAGTCGTCAGGCTTATCACTTTCATGCCATGCGTGCTCACCCCAATATTGTTGATGTTGCAGTCAGGTCTCCCATTCCGGGTGTTGTTGAACTGTTTCCACTATTGGCGACGGGGCTGCCAGATGAAAGCATTTTAACGCTGGTGAAAAGTTTTTGTTCTGATGAAAAAATCCGCCCGTTGACTGACACTGTATATGCAAAACCTCCCGTGAAGGTTGATTATACCATCAAGGCGAAACTGACCTTGTACAGTGGCGTTAATGCACCTGATATTCAATCAGCAGCAAAACAAGCCATACAAGCATGGGTAGCTGCACGAGCAACAACGTTAGGGAAAGATATTGTTCCCAGCCAAATCATCTCAACATTGTCTGTTTCTGGCGTCTATCAAGTCGTACTGGAGTCTCCCACGTTTCAGGTTGTAGGTGAAAATGAATGGGCGAACTGTATCGGTATCACTGTTGTGGTCACTGGAGTCGCTGATGGTTAAGTTACATCTAGCACCTCCACTAGAAGCTGATATCAGTATGCGTGCATTAGGTCAGTTGGCCTCCCGTTTTGATGATATCGATTTAACTCAATTAATGGTTTATCTCATTGATACTGTCGATAGCAGCGCACTGCATTGGCTGGCAAATCAATTCTCCCTATTTGGCGATGGTTGGGAGCTTGTCGAATCAGACAATGCTCGCCGTACGTTAATCAAGTCAGCTATAGAATTGCATCGATATAAAGGCACACCGTGGTCAATTCGTGAAATTATCCGTCGTTTTGGGTTTGGTGAAATTGATTTAATTGAAGGCACTGGTCAAATCAATTATGACGGACATGCCAACCATAACGGTAATTATGTTCATGGAGATTCAACATCCTGGGCAAATTATCGCGTCATACTTCAGCAACCTATTACCAATGATCAAGCCTCGCTATTGCGTACCACATTGGCAGCGTTTGCGCCAGCACGCTGCCACCTTGCCAGTTTGGAATATCAGTCTGTATCAATTCGTTACAATAATACTGTCAGTTATGACGGTAGTTACAATTATGGGAGCAGTTAAAATGGCTAATTTGCTGGAAACCCCACAGTGGTCAGAGGGAGTGTATCAAATAGAAACCTCAGATCCCGTGTTAGGCGGGCCTGATGGTATTTCCAATCGGCAGGCTAAACAGTTGGTCAACCGCACAAGTTATCTTAAACAGAAACTAGAACAAAATGGGAATGAGTTGAGGGAACATTCTGAGGTGCAAGATCCGCATACTCAGTATGCACCGAAAGCCAGTCCCATTTTCACAGGAACGCCAATCGCCCCCACACCTGCTAAAAACGTTAATAATACTCAGATTGCAACAACAGCATTTGTGCAATCACTGACGAATACGGCGAATCAAAGTGCTGTAGCTGCAAATAACAACGCTAATAGCCGAGTACCGTCCATTCGTAAAGTGAATGGAAAAGCGTTGTCATCTGATATTTCATTGAATGCCGGAGATGTGGGAAGTTATGCTAAATCTGAGAGCGATAATACTTTCTTGCGCATTTCTAGCGATAAAACCGCAACCGTTGGTAGTTTATTGATTGATAGTAAAACTCCTTTTCCTGAGCTACGTTTCAAATCGAAAGATGGGTATGTGGTAGGAATTAATAGTTCGGAAGGAAAATTGTTACATATTTATTCTAACGATCCGAGCAATCAGCGACGTTATAATATATTAACACCTGAGCGAAGCGGTACACTCGCATTACAAAATGCAGCTATAAAATCTGAAAATGGCTGGTGGCAATGCGGGGATACGGGAATAATGATTCAATGGGTTAAAGTTGCATCAAACCAACAGTCATGGGTAAAAGTCAATTATCCAATTTCTTTTAAAAATCAGTTTATTGGATATGTCGCAAGCATGTCGAGTATAAATACATCAACAGGTCACACATTAGTACGTAATGCAACATTATCGACGTTTGAATATCAGGCTGGCACTCCCAACAACAATGAAAATCCAGGTAAAGTTGTTCATATATTATTTTGGGGGGTATAAATGGTTTATTTCTCCAGAAAAGAAGGCGCTTTTTATAGTGAAGCCCATGAAGAATGCGTTGAAATAACAGCAGAGAAACACAATGAATTACTAACAGGGCAGTCACACGGTTTGTCAATTGTCAGTAATAAAGAGGGTTATCCAGTGCTTACTGAACGTGCTCCGTCCGTTTATCATAAATACGATGGTGAAAAATGGATAATATCAGAAAGCGGTGTGATAAAACTTAGGCAGGAACAGCAGCAGCAAGCAGAACAGAAGAAACAGCAACTTATGTTCACTGTAAGTAAACAGATAGCTCCGTTACAAGATGCTGTAGATTTGGGGATGGCGAGTGATGAGGAAAATTCTCGGTTGACCGCTTTGAAAAAATATAGGGTATTGCTGAACCGTGTTGATGCTAGCTTAGCACCAGATATTTATTGGCCCGAAAAACCCAGAGTAATAGAATAAGGGCTGCAATAAACTCGCCCCAATAGTTAGACAGTCTAAGCAGCTAATATGGTCTAGGTTCGATATTATACCGAACTTAGACCATTTAGTTGAGAATTAGTCACCTGGAGGAATTACTTCGGATAACTCGTTCAATAGGTTGTCCATTCTCGTCAAAATATCGGCTTGGCCAAATTTCTGAGGGATGTACTCCGAGATTGTTCGCAATAATCCACTCTCCTTTAGGCCAAGGTCGTGATAGAGCATTAGCTAATGTAGATGAGCTAAGTCCCTCCTTACGTGATACCGCTGCTAAGGTAGTGCCGAGCTTACGTAAGGCAGCGATAATGTCGGCGGTATGCCAATCTTTTTTATTCATTTCCTTTATATCTCCATATAACAAACGCAATAAATTATCCTATTTTGGGATATTTAAGTAAATGGTTGATATTCGATTTTGGGATATTAATCAAGGTTAAAGAAATGGCATCGATTTATTCATATGAATATCAATTGGTTATAAACACTCTTCGTAAAGCTAGGATAGAAAAAGGTATTACTCAAAAAAGCTTGGCTCAAGCCTTAGATCGACCTCAATCATTTATTGCTAAAATTGAAAATGGTGAAAGAAGGTTGGATGTGGTTGAATTTGTGCATATAGCACACTTGCTATCTGTCGATTATGTGCTAATTTTAGAAAAAATTTTGTTCAAAAAACAACCTAAAAAGTTAAAATGATCGGAGCTTATAAAATAAAAAATCCCATTTTGGTATAAATCAACAATCGATTGATATTTAATCCTAAATGCTTAGTAGGATTAAATATATGGTTTCAATTTACTCTGATGAATATCAAATAGTTATCAAAGCACTCCGTGAGGCTCGTATAGCAAAGGGGGTCACGCAAGAGAATTTAGCTCAAGCGCTAGATCGCCCTCAATCGTTTATTGCGAAAGTTGAGAATGGTGAAAGAAGATTGGATGTTGTGGAATTTGTTCATATAGCACATTTGTTATCATTAGAACCAAGTGTTCTCATAAAAAGAATCCCAAGAAAATATTCCTCGATATGCTGATAACTTTCTATCTACGCTAGTTTCATCAGATAGCGTAGCTAAAGAGGGATTCACATAGTTAACTATATTAACTATGTGGTAGAACAATTAGGGTTTAATATCCCTAAAGTTGTTTTTTATACTCCGTGTTATGCAGTATCTATACACATTTTACTCGGCTAACACTTAATTGGAGCTATCTGCGCTCTTTTTGCGCAGATAGATGTAACTAAACCGGTTCCGCTCTAGGCTGGAGGGGGCTGGTTTATGAGATCATGAGGTCGGCCTTTTCAGCTATAGCGATTTCCCCAATTTTCGGAGCTTCGGCTCCTTTAATTTGACCAACGATTTTTACGCATTGCGTATTGCTAATTTATATGCTGAATTCCGAAAATGACTTCACGTTTTTCCTGTCTATACGCTCATTCTTCTCGTTCGGTTAGGTAAATTTGTCAGGCGCTTCTTAATAACTTCTTAGTCTCAAGATAGAGGTTTATAAGGCTAAGATAGCTTTACATTAGAGGTAGGTTCAAGTTCAGCTAAGATCATAGCTGAATGCATTCCAATCATTTTCATTTGGTTTCTGTACTGTGCATTATGATAGGGGTGTTAACCCCATTTTAATAAGTGCAGAATATACCGCCTAACTGTTCGGAATTGGTTACCGTGCTACAGATTTAAAGGAAAAATGGGTAAATTGAATAAATTACAGTCATATTTACGACGCTAGTTGTGTAAAAAATTTTCAATAGATGAAACGCAATTGTCGCTTTATTTATCGAGCGGATAAGTGAAATTTATCGCGCGCGGCGTCAGTTTCAGTCGTTGTTGCTCTTTCTCTTTGTCAAAGATAGGACTGAGAGCATTGTTGGCATGGTCGGTATCCCGGCTCAGGGTGGTGATATCTTGCTGCTGGTTGTCTTTGTCCCGGATAATCAGGGCACCGTCACTGACCGCGGCATGGGTGGTGCTTTGGGCATGGCCTTCCCGGTTAGCGCCGCCCAGGGTATTGGCCACCATATTACTGAGAATCATGCCGCCTGCTGAGCCGCCCGTGCTGATACTCACGCTATGGTGTTCGGTTTTAAAATCCGCTTTGTTTGGTCTTACCGATGGTGAAACCGATCACCAACACCAGCGAGGCCGGACAGTTGATTATCCGGCTCGTTGAGAACAGCTGACGGCTAAAGAGAAAATCCCAGCGCCTTGGCTGGGATCTCTTTTAGGTTAGTTTTCGTATTTGAAGTCTATATTGAGCTTCATTTGTTCTACATCAATAGTGACTATACAACCCGACCAATGAGGTTTTTTCTCTGAATGAACATTTTCTATAAAAAATTGTCTTAATGTAACTAATAGTTCCCTCAATCTATGATCTATTATCCCGTCTTCAGGTAAAAACCAGCGCATTTCATCGTTGGAATCGATGTAATCATATTTAAATTGACAACAATCACCTTCAGGAGATAATTCCGTATCCATAATAATTTTTTTCGCATTATCAGGAGCTGCGTTATATAACAATTGGCCGATCTCAGCATATATTTTATCATCTAGACTCATTTCTTGCCCCCAGGAACATTATCTATGTTTAATCTTATTGGCCTTTCATTATCTACCTTATAGGTAACATTAAAACTGACAGGGCGGTTACTATTATCACTATATATAGGTTGTATTTTCACATCAACTGTCTTACCAGCTTTTAATTCTTTAGCCCAAGAATTCTCCATCTGTTTCCAGGCACCTTTATTTAAGTTTCCATCCATAGGAACAACATTTAGTCGCTCGCCTGGGCCACCAAAAATACTGGCGATTAAATGCCCGCCTTCATCTCCCGGATTACCACATTTACCGGCTTTACATTGCTGATAAGTATTACGGTCACTCTTGGATAAATGTAGTGAAGTTTCGATATGGACTGGCCTGCTTAATTCATCTGTATGATAAATTTTCTCCCCGCTTGCATGTTTTACATGATAAATTTTATTGGGTTCAGGCTTATTCAGTACCTTACTCCAACCACCTTTCTTACCTTGTTCAATAAGTACAACTTCTTTCTCTGCTGTAGTTAAATTTGATTTATTAACTTGCTGATTATGATCAGTGTTAGCGCCTTTTGTACTCGTATTGCCAGTGTCTTTTGTCGCAGGCTTCTTCCCGGCTATCCCCAGCCCAATCATCCCGCTACTGCCCACTTTCGGCATTACACCAAACTGCTCCGCGAACTCCTTGCCTTCAACAACCTTCTTTACCACATCTGGCAGCGACTGGTAAATCGCTTGGGCACTTTCTGCATTCTCTGCCTGTACAAAGCGGTTTAACTGTGCCGTCTCCTCACTACTGAGACTGGAGAAGAATGAAGTCCGGTTCAGGCCACTGGCGGCGTCTGTTCCCGAGTTCATCATTTCCCAAACGGACACCACACAGCCCGGATTATGGGAGCAGTCATCTGCCTCGCTTTCCTGACGGTTTTTCTCGCTACGTTCTTTAAACTTGTCGTAAATCGCTTGCTTATTTGCGCCCGTCTTTTCTGCTTCCAGTAGTTCTTCTTTCAGTTCGTGGACATCTTTGGCCGTCAGGAAGTTGTTTTCCACCGCATTCTTCCCGGCTTGGGCCCCGGTGACGGCGCTTCCGGTGGAGTCACCGGTAATGCCGCCGGCCAGGCCAGCTGCCAGGGTGGAGAGGGTGCTGATGGTCTGTTTTTCCTCTTCACTTAAGTCACTGACTTTAACATTTTCACCATGAATATGCTTCATCAGTTCTCGTGCGGCCAGTTCACCGCCCGCCGCTCCTGCCGCACCGGCTAGCGCATTGTTACCACTGACTTCGGCGGCTACTGCCCCCAGAATGGCATGGGCCAGAGTATTGGTGACGACATCGACTTGATGGGTTTTCGGGTCGGTAGTCAGGTCTTTAATCACTCCAGCCAGATAAGGAGAAGCGCCGCCTGCCAGTGCCTGACCCATATTTCCGCCCGCGAGTCCCTGAATGGCCGCGGTAGCCGCCTGTAAAGCGGTGTGGTATTTTCCACCGGTGCCCAGGCCAGATTCATTCAATGCCTGGTTATAGGCGGTCTTGTAAATCTGGTCTTTAATTTGTTCCGGGGTGATATCGGTTTTACCTTTATCCTTCAGTACTTTTATGGCCGCTTCTCTATCCGGGTCACTGATGTTTTCCAGTTTGGCGTGGGCCGCTTTGGTGGCGATAATTGCCCCTTCGGTACTGGCGATATCAATCACCTGCGCGCTGATTTCGCCAATCAGTTGGGCCTGTTTCAGCCGTTGTTGCTCTTTCTCTTTGTCAAAGATAGGGCTGAGAGCATTGTTGGCATGGTCGGTATCCCGGCTCAGGGTGGTGATATCTTGCTGCTGGTTATCTTTGTCCCGGATAATCAGGGCACCGTCACTGACCGCGGCATGGGTGGTGCTTTGGGCATGGCCTTCCCGGTTAGCGCCGCCCAGGGTATTGGCCGCCATATTACTGAGAATCATG
>NZ_JBHFKT010000043.1:0-40573 GCF_042879335.1 Photorhabdus sp. RM96S
CTCACAATTTGTCCATCAACTGATTGAACAATCTCCGGAGCATGAAACGATGTTGATGACTATTGCAGAACAGCTTGAACAAAAAGGGCTTGAGCGAGGTATCAAGCAAGGCCGAACAGAAGGCCGAGCTGAAGGCCGAGAGGAAGGTATTGAACTAGGCCGAGAGAAAGGTATTGAACTAGGCCGAGAGAAAGGTAAAGTGGAAACGGCTCGTGCCTTATTACGGCATGGCGTGAGTTTGGACATTATTGTCACCAGTACCGGACTGAGCCGGGATAAAATTGAAGCGTTAAGGCATTAAATTAATCTTCTGTTTTACAGCAAAATGCCGATATTCAAGATCGGCATTTTTGTTCTTACAGGATGGTGGCTATACAAGGGACTTTTACGTTTGCCTGGCGAAGCTGAAACCGGTCAGACTGAAGTAACAATCTCCGGAGCATGAAACGATGTTGATGACTATTGCAGAAGAGCTTGAACAAAAAGGGCGCGAGCAAGGTATCAAGCAAGGTATTGAGCAAGGCCGAACAGAAGGCCGAACAGAAGGCCGAGCTGAAGGTAGAGAGGAAGGTAAACTGGAAACGGCTCGTGCCTTATTACGGCATGGCGTGAGTCTGGACATTATTGTCACCAGTACCGGACTGAGCCGGGATAAAATTGAAGCGTTAAAGCATTAAATTAATCTTCTCTTTTACAGCAAAATGCCGATATTCAAGATCGGCATTTTTGTTCTTACAGGATGATAGCTATACAAGGGACTTTTACGTTTGTCCGGCGAAGCTGAAACCTATCAGACGGAAGCAACTTTATCGGGGGCGAAATGACACCCTAAGAACATGGGGAGCGCGATTAAGTGAGTTGTTTGCGGAAACAAATGATTCGCTCTGTTTCGTTAAAACCTTAATGTTCATGTGCCTGATATGACCGTTTATTACTGATTTTGGTATCCAAACAGAGTTCATGAACTCCTTTGTTGTAAGGTATCAAAATTTACAAATTCTGGTACCGGGGAATTTGCCACATAATGCAATATTAAAAGCCATGATATTCTGAAGTTGTTATTACGACTTTAAAATGTCACTTCTGGAATGAAAGAGTGGGGTGATTAGCTTTATCTTCTGAAGCGACCCCTTATTGTTTTAATGGAGACTGTGATTAATCTTTATGGAGTTTTATTTGCTGTGGTTATTTCAATGCCTATTGCACTTTTCTTGATGCCAGTTAACTCATTTATATTTATGAAGAAATATAAAAATATAGCATCATCGTGATAAATATTTTTCTGATTATGTGGATTGTTTTCTTTTTATATTATGATGGAATTAATTTGTTAGGGAATAGGTTTTATAGATTGATTTTTGTTTCATTGTTTATTATATGAATAGTATTGCCCTATTTTTCTACAGAGAATATGATTGGTTTTTATATGGTTTTATCTTCTGTAGTAGTTATTATTTCTATTGCATATTCCTTCTTACCTGAGAAGTTAATCTATACCCTATGGATTTCAAGATGCATCGCGGCGGCAAGGGAGCGAATCCCCGGGAGCATAGCAAACTATGTGACCGGGGTGAGCGAGAGCAGCCAACAAAGAGGCAATTTGAAAGATAACGGATATATAGTTTGATCCTGGCAAGCCAGAGTTTGATATTTAAGATGGTTTTTCCTACTGTTTTTAAACGTCATTTCAGAGATGGAAGTTAACTAATTTAATTAATAGACAACCTTATGACCATAACTTTCCAAAATGTTTTTCACTCTCTCCATTGTCTCTTTTGCTGGCGGTTTTACACTTTCCAACTGATATTTTTCCCCCATAGTTGTCCATTTATGTTTACCCAGTTCGTGATAAGGTAGAAGCTCGATTTTTTCAATATTTTTCATATCCTTGGTAAATTCACCTAGCTTATGAACGGATTCATTATCATCGGACCAACCCGGAACCACAACGTAACGAATCCAGGTTTTCTGGTTACGTTTAGCCAGATAGCGGGCAAACTCCAAGGTGCGATGATTGGAGACACCGACTAATTTCTGATGAATCTCATCATTAAGTTGCTTCAAATCGAGCATAACGAGATCTGTGGCATCCATTAATTCATCAATAACCGGACCATAGCGGCGGACAAATCCATTAGTGTCAAGACAAGTATGAATACCTTCGGCACGACAGGCTCGGAACCAGTCACGTACAAATTCAGCTTGAAGAACGGCTTCACCACCCGATGCAGTAACCCCGCCACCGGATGCGTTCATAAAATGACGATAGGTTGTCGCTTCTTTTATCAATTCTTCAACAGTCACGTCTTTGCCGCCGTGGGTATCCCATGTGTCGCGGTTATGGCAATAGAGACAACGCATCAGGCAACCTTGAAAGAAAACAATAAACCGGATACCGGGGCCATCAACGGTGCCACAAGATTCGAAAGAGTGGATACGACCAAGTACGGACATAACAGGTTTACTCCAAAACTGGCAGGATAAACAAATAGAGGCCCTAAAATTCAGGGCCTTTGCTAACAAATTATTACATAGATTGGGTAAAAGTACGGGTAATTACATCCTGTTGTTGCTCTTTAGTCAGTGAGTTGAAACGTACGGCATAACCTGATACCCGGATGGTGAGCTGAGGATATTTCTCAGGGTCTTCCATGGCATCGAGCAGCATGTCACGGTTCATCACATTGACGTTCAAATGCTGACCACCTTCAATTTCTGCTTCATGGTGGAAATAACCATCCAGCAAACCAGCCAGATTAGTTTTGCGTGTTTCATCATCTTTGCCTAACGCGTTTGGTACGATAGAGAAGGTATAAGAGATACCATCTTTTGCATAGGCGAAAGGCAATTTAGCCACAGAGGCCAAAGAGGCGACGGCACCTTTTTGATCGCGACCATGCATTGGATTGGCACCGGGCCCAAATGGTGCGCCAGCACGACGTCCGTCAGGAGTGTTACCCGTTTTCTTACCATATACCACGTTAGAAGTGATGGTCAGAACGGATTGTGTCGGTACCGCGTTGCGATAAGTATTTAGTTTCTGGATTTTTTTCATGAAACGTTCAACCAAATCACAGGCGATATCATCAACACGTGAGTCGTTGTTACCGAATTGTGGATATTCACCTTCAATCTTGAAATCAACCGCTAAACCATTTTCATCACGGATCGGGGTCACTTTGGCATATTTGATGGCAGACAATGAGTCAGCGGCGACAGACAGACCGGCAATGCCACAGGCCATAGTACGGTAAACATCACGGTCGTGCAGTGCCATCAGTGCAGCTTCATAGCTATACTTATCATGCATATAGTGAATGATGTTTAGTGCAGTAACATACTGTTTTGCCAGCCAATCCATAAAGTGATCCATGCGGGACATAACCTTGTCGTAATCCAGCACTTCATCTTTTATTGGCTCTTCTTTCGGGCCAACCTGCATTTTCAGCTTTTCATCTACACCGCCGTTAATGGCGTACAGCATCGTTTTAGCCAGATTTGCGCGGGCACCGAAGAATTGCATCTGTTTACCCACAATCATAGGGCTGACGCAACAAGCAATAGCGTAATCATCGTTGTTGAAGTCGGGGCGCATCAAATCATCGTTCTCATATTGCAAAGATGAGGTATCGATGGAAACTTTTGCCGCGAATTTTTTGAAATTTGTCGGCAGTTTTTCGGACCATAGGATGGTCATGTTGGGTTCTGGTGATGGACCCATTGTGTATAGGGTGTTCAGGAAACGGAAACTATTTTTAGTCACCAGCGTGCGACCATCTATCCCCATACCTGCCAGCGATTCTGTTGCCCAGATTGGGTCACCGGAAAACAGTTCGTCGTATTCAGGTGTCCGCAGGAAACGAACCATACGCAGTTTCATCACCAGATGGTCAATTAATTCCTGAGCTTCAACTTCTGTCAGCTTACCCGCTTTCAGGTCACGTTCGATGTAGATATCCAGGAAACTGGAAACGCGACCGAAGGACATTGCGGCACCATTTTGAGACTTAACCGCCGCCAGATAAGCGAAATAAGTCCACTGTATCGCTTCCTTAGCGTCAGTGGCGGGGCCAGAAATATCATAGCCGTATTTAGCCGCCATCTCTTTAATCTGGCCCAGAGCGCGGTGCTGTTCAGCGATTTCTTCACGCAATTGAATAGTCATTGCCAGATCTTCACCGCTTTCCAGTTTTTCCTGCAATGAATTGAACTGAGCTAATTTATCATCACGCAAGAAATCGATACCGTATACTGCAACACGACGGTAGTCACCAATAATGCGACCACGGCCATAGGCATCAGGCAGACCTGTCAGAACACCAGATTTTCGGCATTTAAGAATATCTGGTGTGTAAACATCGAAAACGCCTTGATTATGCGTTTTGCGGTATTCAGTGAAAATCTGTTTCAATTTAGGATCGAGTTCACGGCCATAAATTTTACATGATCCTTCTACCATTTTGATGCCGCCAAATGGGATTAGGGCACGTTTTAATGGGGCTTCCGTTTGCAGGCCAACAATGGTTTCCAGATCTTTTTCGATATAACCTGCGTCGTGGGAGGTAATAGTAGCAGCAACATCAGTATCAAAATCAACCGGCGCATGAGTGCGGTTTTCGATTTTGATACCTTCCATGACTTTTTCCCATAAGGTATCGGTCGCTTTTGTCGAACCTGCCAGGAAAGATTCATCACCCTCATATGGCGTATAGTTTTTTTGGATGAAGTCACGAACATTGACGGCGCTTTGCCAATCACCCAGGTTAAAACCTTGCCATGCTACAGAGAACTTTTTATTTAATTCAGTCATGATACTTCTACCTTTGTAATAATCGAACTTTTAAGAAATCAGGCGAGAGAGCTAATTAATGTTTCTGCTCACTACGCAGATAAATTGACCAGTAAGTTAACCCCACCAAAATGGCGCCACCGATAATGTTACCAATAGTGACTGGAATTAAATTGTTAGTAATAAAGTGTGCAATGGTGAGTTGAGAAAATTGTTCAGGCGTTGCCCCTACGTTAATCCAAAATTCAGTTGGTGCGAAATGCTTAATAGCAATGCCAAGCGGGATTAAAAACATATTCGCAATACTGTGCTCAAAACCGCTGGCAACGAACATACTTACTGGCAAAATCATGGCGAATATTTTGTCCATTAAACTACGTCCGGCATAACTCATCCAAACAGCGAGACAAACCATTAAATTGGCGAGAATGCCTAAAAATAGCGCTTCAATAAAAGAGTGATGCATTTTATGGTTTGCTGTTTGCAAGACATTCAAGCCCCATAATCCGTCGGCAACGCGGTATTGACCGGCAAACCAGATAATGGCGACGAAAAATAGTGCGCCAATCAAATTACCGAGATAAACGTTAATCCAGTTTTTAATCATTTGATACCAGGTTATACGCCCGGTGCCTTTGGAAATAATCGTCAACACAGTAGAAGTAAATAAATCTGCTCCGCAAACGACTACTAACATTAATCCAAGGGAAAAACAGATGCCGCCGACTAATTTAGTTAGCCCATAAGGGACAGATGTGGTTCCTGTAGTCGCGGTAATATAAAAGACGAATGCAATGGAAATAAAAATCCCGGCAGTTATTGCTGACAGATAGGTAATGGCAACAGGTTTAGTGGTTTTATAAACACCAATGTCATTGGCGATTTGTGTCATTACCGCAGGTGGTAATAGGTTAAAGGGGTTGTCAGCTTTCATACCAACATTCTCTTTATCATTAATAAGTTACGGTATGTAATGATAGTAACAAAGGCGTGAAGGGGAGAATTTGATATAGATCATAATTCCCTAAGAGTGGACTCTGTTTTGGAGAGTGAAAACGGTTCAAATTAAACTTAACATGTTGATTTTAATGAAATAAAAAAATTTTAAAATTTATAATATTTTTTTATTTAACCATTGGTAGGAAGTTTGACAAGTAAAATTACAGGCCAAATTGTTGTTTACTTGTTGTTGCAAATAAATTTAATTTAACCTGAATTTTACTTTTAATTATGAATTGTCTTTTCTACAATTTTATTTTGCGTTCCAGAAATCGCATTTTGCTTTTTGCAGCTTCTCATAAGCAGCCAATAAAGTCTGATGAGCGGGCAGTGATTTTAAATCTGCATCAACTGACCACAGACCATAAAAACAGTGTTCACCAGAAATAGCTGCTGATGCTGCTTCAACAGCATCTTGCCCGTACATTTTTACGAATGCTTGATAATATTGTGTAGGCGCTTTATCCGCTTCCAGAGCAAGTAAAAGTAGTGTTTGCAAACAACGATAATAATTAGCGCGTTCGGCCGTAAAGATTGAGGCGTTAAAATCTTGGGTCCATTCTACCCAAATTAAAGCCTGTTCCAAATCACCGCCAGCCAGCGCCAACATGGATTTCAGTTCACCAATCCGTAAATTGCTCCAGCCATTATCTTTACCCACCGCAATGCCAAGCAACTCACGGATACGGGTAAAATCATCCAAACCTTCTTCATCTAATTGCTCAATCAGTGCCAGATATTCTTCGGCTTGCCACTGGCTATTCGGTAATGCTAATAAAGCTTCCCGCAAATGCGTTCCCATCGTGTTATTAGCAAGATGTAAATCTTCCACAGGATAAATATCAGACATTCCCGGAACCAAAATACGGCAGGCATAAATACCAAGGTGCTCGTAATCAGCAATATAAACTTCGGCATCCAATTGTTTGAAGATTGCCATCAAAGTGGCGAACTCTTCTTCTGTTGTGCCGCTGAAATTCCAGTCATCGAACGCATAATCAGCATCTTGTTTGAATAAATCCCAACTGATTAAACCGCTCGAATCGATAAAGTGAGTTTCCAGATTGGTATGTTCTGCCACTTCTTCATTATCGAAAGTCGGCGCATTGAACACATCCAGATCTTTCAAACTGCGTCCTTGTAATAGTTCGGTCACAGTACGTTCCAGTGCTACACCAAATTCAGGATGCGCACCAAAAGAGGCGAAACAAGTCCCGTTATTAGGATTAAACAGCACTACGCAAATAACCGGGAACTGTCCACCGAGAGAGGCGTCATAACAATAGAGTGGGAAACCTTCATCCTGTAATTTGCTGACTGCGGCAACAACGCCGGGATAACGGTTCATCACTTCCTGGGGAATTTCTGGCAGGCTGATGCCTTCGGCAATAATACGATTTTTCACATAGCGTTCAAAAACTTCAGATAATCCCTGAACTCTGGCTTCATTCATAGTGTTGCCGGCTGACATACCATTGGAAACATAAAGATTGCCAATAATATTCATCGGAATATAGACGGTATGATGATCAGACTGACGAGTAAATGGCAGCGAGCAGATACCACGTTCTTCATTACCTGATTGCAAATCGACTAACTGACTGGCGCATAACTCATTTTCAGGATTATAGAATTGGTGTAACCGGTCATCCAGAATGCCTGCTGGTAGAGAATCATCTTCCGGTAAAGCAAACCATTTTTCATTCGGATAATGGACAAAATCACCGTTAGCGATAGCTTCGCCTAAATAGAAGTCAGCAAAAAAATAGTTAGTTGACAAGCGTTCAAAATACTCCCCTAAAGCAGAAGCTAAAGCGGCTTTCTTGCTTGCACCTTTGCCATTGGTAAAACAGAGAGGACAATCGCGGTCACGGATATGAACTGACCAGACATTGGGAACCGGATTCAGCCATGAGGCTTCTTCGATATTAAAACCAAGGTGTTGCAGTTTTTGCTGAAAACGGTTGATTGAGTTTTCCAGTGCGGCGTCTTTGCCGGGAATAAAGGTTTGCGTCATGGTATTCACTTATGAGTGCGCGTTATGGGGCGCTCATCATACGAGTTTTTTTTCAGTAGCTAAAGTCTGGTATGTATCACAGATTTATTGTTATCATGATCCATAATCTAATAGGATATTTTTTATTAAGGAAGAAGCATGAAAAAGATGAAACACACAGCTTTAGCCAGTTTATTAGCATTAATTAGTGGTTCTGCTTTTGCTTTACCAAATATTACGCTTTTGGCGACGGGAGGGACGATTGCGGGTGGTGGGAAGTCTGCAATCCAATCCAACTATGTTGCTGGAAGAGTTGCTATTGATGAATTAGTCAATGCTATTCCTGAGATCAAAAATATCGCCAACCTAAAAGGTGAGCAGGTGGTGAGTATTGGTTCGCAGGATATGAATGATCAGGTGTGGTTGACACTCGCGAAAAGAATCAACGCGGATTGTGGCAAGACCGATGGTTTTGTTATCACCCACGGTACTGACACAATGGAAGAAACCGCTTACTTCCTCGATCTAACTACCCACTGCCAGAAACCGATTGTCATGGTTGGTGCGATGCGCCCGTCTACGGCGCTTGGTGCCGATGGCCCGTTAAATCTGTATAACGCTGTGGCTGTTGCGGGTGATAAAGCATCAGCCAAACGTGGTGTATTGATGGCAATGAATAATGCGGTTATTAGTGGTCGCACCGTGGTGAAAATGAGCACCACTGAAGTTCAGGCATTCCAACCAATTAATGCGGGTGCTGAGGGCTTTGTTCATAATGGCAAAGTCAATTATTACGCTGACGCTAAACCGAGAGCGAGTAAGGCGATTTTTGATGTCAGTAAACTGGATAAACTGCCTAAAGTAGGCATTGTCTATAACTATGCCAATGCGTCTGATTTGCCAGCAAAAGCGTTTTTGAGTGCGGGTTACCAAGGTATTGTCAGCGCTGGTGTGGGCAACGGTAATATGTATAAGGCGATTTTCGATACTTTGGCTCAAGCGGCTAAAGATGGGGTTGTGGTCGTCAGATCAAGTCGTGTACCGATGGGATATATTACTCAGGATGCGGAAGTGGATGATAGCAAGCATGGCTTTGTCGCTTCTGAACGTCTGAACCCACAAAAGGCCAGAGTACTTTTACAATTAGCTCTGACTGAAACGCGTGATCCAGTAAAAATTCACGAGATGTTTGTGAAATATTGATTTGTGATTCAGGGATAACAATAGAGCGCACAGGTGCAGGTTGGTCAGGATGTTAGGCGCCGCGTAGCAGCTTGTTTTGTTGCGCTTCATGATCACCGGGTAGTGGGATATTATACTCTGGCTGCTGCCGGTATCCAGTTGACCAACCTCCCTACGGCTACTATTAAGAAACTGCCACGATACCCAACAGTGCCGGCAGTACGGATGGGGAGGTTGGCCGTTGATCAGGCAATTAGAAATTAGGGACTCGGTGGAGCATTGCTAGCTGATGCTATTGAGAGACCATTCGTGCCGAAATTGCGTCTTATGCGCTGCTTGTTGACGCAAAAGATGATAATGCAGTGCGATTTTACCGACATCATGGCTTTATTGTTTTACCCAATTCGCCATTCACATTATTCCTTCCTCTCATAGCTGTAGATAAAAAAGGTAAAAAATAAGCGGTTCACCTGTAATAGCGCTGAATGAACAAGTTTATTGGCTATTTTTGCGATAGTTTTGTTCAACGTTTGAATAACCATTGCAGCAATGAAATGGGAATGGTACAACCGATATATCAGATTATTTATTGTTATCAATCATTGTTATTTCGTCAGAATAATCAGAATAAGGTGAGGTAAATGAATCAGGTATATAATTTCAGTTCAGGTCCCGCTATGTTACCGGTCGAAGTATTGCGTAGAGCTGAACAAGAGCTCTGTAACTGGCATGGTATTGGGACTTCAATTATGGAGATCAGTCACCGAGGTAAGGAATTTGTCGCAGTGGCAAAGGAAGCTGAAAATGATCTGCGAGATCTATTGTCAGTGCCTGAAAACTATAAGGTATTGTTCTGCCATGGTGGCGCCCGTGGTCAATTTGCCGCTATCCCAATGAACCTGCTGGGTGATAATGTTAAAGCTGATTATATTGATGGCGGTTACTGGGCTGAATGTGCAGTCAAAGAAGCAGAAAAATATTGCACGCCGAATGTGATTAATATCAAAACCGAAATTAATGGCTTGAAAGGCGTTAAGCCAATGAGTGAATGGTTATTAAGTAATGATGCGGCTTA
Organism: Photorhabdus sp. RM96S; assembly: GCF_042879335.1. Lineage (NCBI taxonomy): Bacteria > Pseudomonadati > Pseudomonadota > Gammaproteobacteria > Enterobacterales > Morganellaceae > Photorhabdus > Photorhabdus sp. RM96S. The sequence goes on from NZ_JBHFKT010000043.1 coordinate 10,042, forward strand.
TGTCCATTATTGCCCGAATGAAACCATTGACGGTATCGCAATTCATAAAGATCCAGATTTTGATGATAATAAAATTATTATTGCGGATTACTCTTCCTCTATTCTTTCCGGGCCGTTAGATGTTAGCCGTTATGGTATGATTTATGCTGGAGCGCAGAAAAATATTGGTCCGGCGGGGCTCACACTGGTTATTGTTCGTGAAGATTTATTAGGCAAAGCCCGTAAAGAAACCCCGTCTATTCTTGATTATACGGTGCTGGCAGAGAATGACTCCATGTTCAACACGCCGCCAACGTTTGCCTGGTATCTCTCTGGTTTGGTCTTCAAGTGGATGAAAGAGCAAGGCGGGGTACAAGAGATGGCAAAACGTAACCGTGCTAAGGCTGAGTTACTTTATAATGCCATTGATAACAGTGATTTCTACCATAACCAAGTCGTCCTTGAAAATCGTTCCCTGATGAATGTGCCGTTCAAGACGGCTGATGCCTTACTGGATAGCAAATTTCTGGCAGAAGCAGATGCACAAGGGTTGCAGGCATTGAAAGGTCACCGGGTTTCCGGCGGTATGCGTGCTTCTATTTATAATGCAATGCCTGTCGAAGGGGTTCAGGTTTTAGTTGATTTTATGGCTGATTTTGAGCGTCGTAACGGCTGATTTGTCAACTTTACCGGGAACAATGGTTCCCGGCCTATCTCAGGGTAGAAAAAAATATTTCCTCAAACGTAACAATGACTCACTTATAATTAAAAATAACCTAATTGAGAATCGGAGAGCCTGTTATTTATGCAATCCCTGATGCTACAACCTATTTCTTCCATTAGTGGAACTATTAACCTGCCAGGATCAAAAAGTGTTTCCAACCGTGCGTTATTACTGGCAGCCTTGGCTAAAGGTACTACCTGCTTAACTAACTTGTTGGACAGTGATGATATTCGTCATATGCTCAATGCCTTGGCTGCGCTGGGTGTCAGTTATCGTTTATCTGATGATCGTACCCGTTGTGAAGTTGACGGTATTGGTGGATTGATTACCCATAAAGGGCCGGTAGAACTGTTTCTGGGTAATGCCGGCACAGCGATGCGTCCCCTAACCGCCGCGTTATGCTTGGGAAAAAATGACGTCGTTCTTACCGGCGAACCTCGGATGAAAGAGCGTCCAATTGGTCACTTGGTGGATGCTTTGCGTCAAGGGGGAGCGGAAATTGATTATCTGGAACAGGAAAATTATCCACCGTTACACATCAAAGGGGGTTTTGTTGGTGGCAAAGTGACGGTAGATGGCTGTGTTTCCAGCCAATTTCTGACCGCATTGCTGATGGCTGCGCCATTGGCAGAAAATGATTCTGAGATTCATATTCAAGGGGAATTGGTTTCCAAACCTTATATTGATATCACTCTGGCATTGATGAAAAGTTTTGGTATTACCGTAAATCACGATCAATATCAGATTTTCCATATTAAAGGCCAACAGCAATACGTTTCTCCGGGCCACTATTTGGTTGAAGGTGATGCCTCTTCTGCTTCCTATTTTCTGGCGGCGGCGGCAATTAAAGGTGGTACTGTGCGGGTGACCGGAGTTGGTAAAAATAGCCTTCAAGGGGATATCAAATTTGCCAATGTGCTGGAGAAAATGGGGGCGAAAATTCGTTGGGGTGATGACTTTGTTGAATGTGAACGAGGCTCTCTCACTGGCATTGATATGGACATGAATGAGATTCCTGATGCAGCTATGACCATTGCAACCACTGCGTTGTTTGCGGCAGGGGAGACCGTCATTCGCAATATATACAACTGGCGGGTAAAAGAGACGGATCGGCTGCATGCGATGGCAACTGAATTGCGTAAAGTCGGTGCCGAGGTGGAAGAGGGGAGTGATTACATTCGCATCACACCACCACCAAGATTGTTACCTGCTGAAATTGGTACCTATAATGATCATCGAATGGCGATGTGTTTCTCGTTGGTGGCGTTGTCCGATACACCGGTTACCATTCTCGATCCAGGTTGTACAGCAAAGACCTTTCCTGACTATTTCAATCAATTGGAGAGATTAAGCCAGCGAAAGTCATAATTATCGATTATTATGATTTAATAAAGCGTATTTCTTTGATCAAAATCTATACCCTATGGATTTCAAGATGCATCGCGACGGCAAGGGAGTGAATCCCCGGGAGCATAGGTAACTATGTGACCGGGGTGAGCGAGAGCAGCCAACAAAGAAGCAACTTGAAAGATAACGGGTATATCTACATGGCATGCGCTTATTTCGTTCACTCTGTGAGTGCGTATAATAAACGGCAGATATTGATTATTTTATTGAATAAATATTCAGCATCTGGTGAAGTGTTAACCTGCCATGTTAAAGGAGAACAATAATGGTGGCGATAGCCCCAGTAATAACTGTTGATGGGCCAAGCGGTGCAGGTAAAGGGACATTATGCCAGGCACTGGCAGAGGTCTTAGGCTGGCAACTGCTTGATTCAGGTGCTATTTATCGAGTGTTGGCACTGGCAGCGATTCATCATCAGGTGGATATCCAGTCTGAAGACGCGTTAGTTCCTCTGGCTGCTAATCTTGATGTGCGCTTTGTCCCTAGAAAAGGGAAGCTCAGTGTGATGCTTGAGGGCGAGGATGTCAGTAATGAGATCCGGACTGAGACGGTCGGCAATACTGCCTCGCAGGCGGCTGCTTTCCCACGAGTTCGTGAAGCCTTGTTACGGCGTCAGCGTGCTTTTCGGGTTGCACCGGGCTTGATTGCAGATGGCCGTGATATGGGAACTGTGGTGTTTTCTGATGCCCCGGTAAAAATATTTCTTGATGCCAGTGCAGAAGAACGTGCGCGCAGACGTATGCTACAGTTGCAGGAAAAAGGCTTTAGTGTTAACTTTGAATGTCTTTTGTCCGAGATACAGGAACGTGATTACCGCGACCGTAACCGGGCAGTAGCGCCGTTAGCGCCGGCTGGAGATGCATTAATATTGGATTCAACCAATATGTCTATCGAAGAAGTTATCGACAAGGCGCTAAATTATGCGAAAAAAATTCTCTCAATTACCTGAGCGGTTTTAAGTTTTTAGCTTATAATTGATGACGATGTACTAAAAATTAGGTACGCGGGTATCGAATTTTTCCGCAAACCAAACAACCTTGTTACAGGGAATAGTAGCAGGGCATGTAAAACAACCCCATTCGGCGGGAAGCTATAATGGACGTTAAATTAAAATCTTGAAGATCATTAACATGACAGAATCTTTTGCTCAACTCTTTGAAGAATCCCTGCAATCTATTGAAACTCGTCCAGGTGCTATCGTTCGCGGCATCGTTGTTGCTATTGATAAAGACGTTGTATTGGTTGATGCAGGTCTGAAATCAGAATCCGCTATTCCTGTAGAACAGTTTAAAAATGTTCAGGGTGAGCTGGAAATCCAGGTCGGTGATGAAATTGATGTTGCGCTAGACGCTGTTGAAGATGGTTTTGGTGAAACTGTTCTGTCTCGTGAGAAAGCAAAACGCCATGAAGCGTGGCTGATGCTGGAAAAAGCTTACGAAGACGCAGAAACAGTTACCGGCATCATCAACGGTAAAGTAAAAGGCGGTTTTACTGTTGAACTGAACGGTATCCGCGCATTCCTGCCTGGTTCTCTGGTTGATGTTCGTCCAGTTCGTGATACAACTCACCTGGAAGGTAAAGAGCTTGAGTTTAAAGTCATCAAACTGGATCAGAAACGCAACAACGTCGTGGTTTCTCGTCGTGCTGTTATCGAATCTGAAAACAGTGCAGAACGTGATCAACTGCTGGAAAACCTGCAAGAAGGTATGGAAGTTAAAGGTATCGTTAAGAACCTGACTGACTACGGCGCATTTGTTGATCTGGGCGGCGTTGATGGCTTGCTGCACATTACTGATATGGCTTGGAAACGTGTTAAACATCCAAGTGAAATCGTCAATGTGGGCGATGAAATCGCAGTTAAGGTACTGAAATTTGACCGTGAGCGTACCCGTGTATCTCTGGGCCTGAAACAACTGGGCGAAGATCCTTGGGTAGCAATCGCTAAGCGTTATCCAGAAGGTACTAAACTGACTGGCCGCGTAACTAACCTGACTGATTACGGTTGCTTCGTAGAAATCGAAGAAGGCGTTGAAGGTCTGGTACACGTTTCAGAAATGGACTGGACCAACAAAAACATCCACCCATCTAAAGTGGTTAACGTTGGTGACGTTGTGGAAGTTATGGTTCTGGATATCGACGAAGAACGTCGTCGTATCTCCTTAGGTCTGAAACAGTGTAAATCTAACCCTTGGCAGCTATTTGCTGAAACTCACAACAAAAATGACCGTGTTGAAGGTAAGATCAAGTCTATTACTGACTTTGGTATCTTCATTGGTCTGGATGGCGGCATTGATGGCCTGGTTCACCTGTCTGACATCTCCTGGAACGTTGCTGGAGAAGAAGCCGTTCGTGAATACAAAAAAGGCGATGAAATCGCGGCTGTTGTTCTACAAGTAGATGCAGAGCGTGAGCGTATCTCTCTGGGCATTAAACAACTGGCAGAAGATCCATTCAATAACTACCTATCTGTAAACAAGAAAGGTGCTATTGTTACTGGTAAAGTTACCGCAGTTGATGCTAAAGGTGCGACAGTAGAACTGGCTGACGGCGTTGAAGGTTACCTGCGTGCATCAGAAGCTTCTCGTGACCGTGTTGAAGATGCAACGCTGGTTCTGAACGTGGGTGATGCAGTTGAAGCTAAATATACTGGTGTTGATCGCAAAAACCGCGTTATCAACCTGTCTGTTCGCGCTAAAGACGAAGCTGACGAGAAAGACGCTATCGCTTCTGTGAACAAACAAGAAGACGCAAACTTTGCAAACAATGCAATGGCTGAAGCTTTCAAAGCAGCGAAAGGCGAATAATTCGAGTGAATAACGGTGGATAACACGTAAGTGTTATCCAAGTACGGTAGTTTAGGGAGGTACTCATGACCAAGTCTGAATTAATTGAAAGACTTGCTGGCCAGCAATCTCATATTTCGGCCAAAACCGTTGAAGATGCAGTGAAAGAAATACTCGACCATATGGCAATAACATTGGCAGATGGTGAACGTATAGAGGTGCGCGGATTCGGCAGTTTTTCTCTTCACTACCGTGCTCCGCGCGTAGGTCGTAACCCTAAAACCGGTGATAAAGTGGAGCTGGAAGGTAAATACGTTCCCCATTTTAAACCTGGCAAAGAGTTGCGTGATCGCGTGAATATCTACGATTAAGTTTGAAGATACAAGTTATTGCTTATTCTAAACAGTGTCTTTGGTGCTGTTTTAGATTAGTAATAAAGTGCTGGCCTTTTGGTCAGCACTTTTTTGATCAATCAAGGCTCATATAAAAATAGAGCTGAATTTTATATTGAGAAAACCTTCCCCATAATCCTGTCAATCTGACGTTGTGTCTCCAGAAATCACTCGTATGCAAAATTAATATCGTCATTGGTTTTAAATTTATTCGTGATATTCGCTTTTGATAAATAAATGTATAAAAATTGTTAAAAATATAAGGTAATACCGGCATCAAGCCACTTAATTTCGATAAATTTCGGAATATTCCTATATATTTTTAGGTGAAATCCATTGCATCATTGAATATTTATTAATCCATAAGTGGTGAAAACATGATGATTTCAGTTAGAACCACTCTTCATGCTATAAATCAATGGAGAAGTGAATAGATGGCAATAGGGTATTTCCTGCTGGTTGGTGATAAAACAACGTGTGGCGGCCAGATTATTACTGGTGACCACACCATGACATTTGATGGGCGAGCAACGGCTCGTGAAGGAGATAAGGTTACTTGTGGTAAACATCCCGGCACTTACATCATTGTCGGTGGTGTGGCGTTCCTAAACAACCGGTTGGTGCAAGACGCCATGATCCGCAACTTCGAGATCATCGGCGAGGCCAGTAATAACATTGGGAAGCATTATCCCAATTTCGCTGTTGCTAACCCTGAATTGCCATTGTCGTTTGCTTACCAGATGCGTACTTTTTGTTTGATTAAAAACGTTATTGGACCTTCAGGCATAGCATTTCCTGACTTAAGAAAATTTCAGATTAAATAATGTTATTGAATATGAAAAGAAATAGATTCCAAGCATAATAAGAATGATACCGCTGGTGTAATTAATAAACTTGATAACACGATGACTGAACATTTTCCTGGAGAAGAATATCACAGTATTAATAAAGGCAACCCAAACAATGACGCCAATAATTGTCCCTGCTGCACCAATAGCTAAACTATATTTACCTGATGTAATATTGTTGAGTTGTGCGCTGACAGACAGCCAAAAAATAACATTGTATGGATTTAATAGTGTCAACAATACACCATCAAAAAATTGCCTATGATAGGGTTTGGAGATGATATTGATATTTTCCTCATTTTTCTTATTTATGAAGCTGGTAATACCAAACCAAATGACCATCAATGCTCCTAAAAACCCAAAAATAGGCATGAAAATAGTATTGGAAAACAATTGTAATATACCAAAACCTAAAAGTAACAAATAAATTATATCGGCAAAACAAGCACCTAAGCCAAAAATTACTGCGTGAAGACAACTGATATTCAAGTGTCTACGCATAATTTCTATATTTATAGGGCCAACGGGAGCCGCAGCTCCCAATCCTAAAATAAAAAATGTTCCTAATGTACTGATTACACCAACCATATAATTAATTCCATAACATGAGATGTTTATTTAGTGATAATCCAATGAAGCTTTGTAATGATATTCTGCACCCTTCAGAAAAACTACGAATAGCATGGGGTTTCCTGGTGTTTATTATAATCAAATCTCCTTGTTCTGGTTTAATAAGGATGGATGGCGGAAGTGTGCCTCGCCAATCATTTTCTGCATTATCTTCGATTAACTCGGTAATAGGGATTTCAGGAACATCCCACAGCTCAAGTTCTCCTCCATTTGCAGGTATTTTTATATAGATATTCACTGAGAATTGCCCCAACAAATTGACCGATTGTTGTTGAAGGCCATCAAAATGGGGTTGTTTTTCAACCATGAAAGAGCGTTCCGGCCTGCTCATCACTCTGGCAATACCCGCATGCATCTTTTTACCTTCAAAGTTTGCAATGCTGGCTCCGGCGGACCATATCTCGTCCAGTTCTAAACGAAATTTATCGAAAGGAGCTAACATTGGAGCACAGAAATTTCTGACATTTCTGATGGCCGGTAACGCATTTTCAAAATATTTTTTATAGCTATCGCTATCTTTGGATTTGCCAAAAGTTGTGTTGTAAGACTGGCCAATTCTATCAACACCATAATCAACTAAAACAACTTCATCTCCTTTTTTCAAATCATGAGGATGACATTCCAGATTTTCGTGAGAGAGAAAAAAATCAGAGAGCTTGTTTGCAATAGGACTATCAACATATTTCTTTATATGGATTGCTAACACTTCATTATTAAATAATTTAGTAAGATGATGTTCTTGCAGAGAGTCAGATACAATTATTTTGTTTTTCATAAAAACCACCTTATTGTATTTAACATGATTTTTTGATTATTTTCCATATAAAAATAGAATGGAAATATTAATTTAGTATTATTTAAATTTAATCAATGCGATCTTAATCACAAAACAAAAATTAGCAGGTGGCAGTTTCTGTATTTGCGAAGCTGTTCGCATATATTTTTGAAATGATTGTTAACCTGAAATTAATCTGCGAAGGTGTTTGATAATTTTTCTTGTGCTTCTGGCTGCTTTGTAAAAAATAAGGAATACTCTGCTGGAAAAATAAAAGGGTAAGGATGAATAAGGATGTGGTTTTCAGTTGTGATAAATAAGATAACAACAAATTGGAAACAACCTATACCAATCATTAGCGTGAATCAGGCCGCAATAGCTATTATTGTCGGTATTGTACCCTTGCTTTTTCTGCCTGAGTTACCACAGAAATGGCAGGTTATGACATTGCTATTACTGGCTCTATTCTGCTTATTCTTACCATTTTGCCTTTGCCGGATAGTTTCAATTTCGTTACTGGCATTTCTTATTGGGTGCTGGCAGGGAAATCATTTGCTCGAACAGATAATCTATTTTAGTGAAAAAGCGCATTTATCACGGGTTATTATTGAAAGTTTATCATTAGATAATGAAGAGAAAGGCAGGGTTATCCTGCGTATTATTGAGAATGAAAACAAAGTTATTTTTCCGCCACTGTATGTTTCCGCTTATTGGGATATTTCGCCTGAATCTCTGTGTGCTGGTCAAGAATGGCGGCTGAAAATGAAATTACGGCCAGTTCATAGTCAGCTAAATCAAGGTGGATATGATAGCCAGCGTAGGGCATTAGCTATCCGCCGACCTTTAACAGGGAAAGTCATTCATGCTGAATTAATTGACGGGAAATGTAACTTACGTCAGCGATTGGTCAGTCATATTGCACCGGATATTCGTGAATTGAAGCATAGTGGTATTGCGATGGCATTAGCATTCGGAGAGCGTCAGTGGTTAAGTAAGGAGGATAATTTATTATTACAACAAACAGGTACGGCTCACCTTATGGCTATTTCAGGGTTGCATATTACTGTTGCCAGTATGTTTGGTTGGTGGATGGCAAGATTATTACAACTCTTCTTTCCCGTACACTGGATAGGGCACAGATTTCCATTGATTATCGGTTGGATAGTGGCAATAAATTACGTCTGGTTATCGGGTTGGGGCATTCCGGCTATTCGTGCATTACTGGGTTTAACGCTCTGGCTATATTTACGTTACAGAAATATTCTCTGTTTCCCTTGGCAGTGGGCATTGTGGACAGCCGCAATGATTCTCTTATTTGATCCCCTGACTGTGCTTTCTGACAGCTTCTGGCTCTCCTTCTTTGCTGTGATGGCGATAATGTTCTGGTTCTTTTGGGCGCCGTTGATTGAGCCATTTCGTTATGGTTGGAAATGGCTATGGCTGCGCGGGTTATATATGCAAATGGGTATGATGCTGATGCTTATTCCTCTCCAGCTATTATTATTTCATGGTGTCAATTTTGCCGCGTTATTTGCTAACTTCTGGGCTGTGCCAATCATCTCTTTTATTACTGTTCCGTTGATTATGCTGGCATTAATAAGTCATTTTTGTTCTCTTATTCATGCGTTATTATGGCAATTAGTCGATTACTCTGTAACCTTCTCTTTAATTCCTTTGCCAGTTTTGCAACAGTCATGGAATGAAACGGGTCGTTTTCCTCTATTAATAACGTTTATTGGCTGGTTTGTTGTCATCATTTGGCGATTTGCTTGGTGGCAATCATATAAGTTACTGATTGGCATTTCTTTAGGGATAATGCTCTGCTATCTGAGGCGCAACGAAGAATATCTGTGGCGATTTTCTATGCTGGATGTTGGGCACGGGCTTGCGGTTATCATTGAAAAAGATGGCAAGGCGCTGATTTTTGATACCGCTAATCGTTGGGAAACTGGCAGTATGGCAGAAAGGGTGATAATCCCTTATTTGCGTTGGCATCGATTAACGCCAGAACAGATTATTATCAGTCATGATCATCTTGACCATACCGGTGGGTTAGAATCCTTACAACAAAAATATCCAGGTATTGCTGTGAGAAGTTCTTTAATTAATCAGCAACATCTGCCATGTATACGCGGTGAACAGTGGCTCTGGCAGGGGTTGAGCTTCCGTGTATTATGGCCGCCGGTAAGATCATTACACGCAGGTAATGACGAATCTTGTGTCATTCGGGTAGAAGATGGCAAACATAGCTTGCTTTTAACCGGAGATCTGGAAAAGCAAGGGGAATATAAGCTATTGGGAATAGAAAAAGAGAATTTAAGATCGACCGTATTGCAGGTTCCACATCATGGTAGTAACACGTCATCTACAGCCGCTTTTATTCATACCGTCTCACCACAATATGCACTGGCCTCTGTTGCACGTTATAGCCCGTGGCGACTTCCTTCGGTTAAAGTGCAGCGACGTTATCGTAAAATTGGGGCAGAATGGCGTAGTACCGCGGTATCCGGGCAGATAACGGGTTATTTTTATGGCGATCATGTTGAAATGATGAGCTATAGGCAACAAATTATGTCACGTTGGTATCATCAGTGGTTTGGTATTCGTAGTGATCATGAGTAGAATAACCCGCTATTTCTTTTTGTGTTGGTAACTCAATAATGAATGATAAAGACCTTTCTACCTGGCAGACGTTTCGCCGACTATGGCCAATTGTCTCTCCGTTCAGAATTGGGCTGATAGTTGCTGCGGTTGCACTGATCCTTAATGCTGCCGGTGATACGTTAATGCTTTCATTGCTTAAGCCTTTACTTGATGAAGGTTTCGGCAAAGCAAGCAGTGATGTACTGAAATGGATGCCACTGATTGTGATTGCTTTAATGATTATGCGAGGGCTATCCGGGTTTGTATCAAGTTATTGTATATCTTGGGTCTCCGGTAAAGTGGTAATGCAGATGCGTCGCCGTCTGTTCAGCCATATGATGGGGATGCCGGTGTCATTTTTTGATCAGCAATCTACAGGGACGCTGCTTTCCCGTATCACTTATGATTCTGAACAAGTGGCCTCCTCCTCTTCCAGTGCACTGATTACTGTGGTCAGGGAAGGGGCATCCATAATCGGCCTGTTTATTTTGATGTTTTACTATAGCTGGCAATTATCTCTGATCCTGATTGTGATTGCGCCGATTGTGTCATTGGTGATTCGCGTGGTATCGAAGCGATTTCGCAGTATTAGTAAAAATATGCAGAATAGCATGGGGCAAGTCACAGCCAGTGCTGAGCAGATGTTGAAAGGGCATAAAGAAGTGCTCATTTTTGGCGGGCAGAACGTAGAAACTGAGCGCTTTAATAAAGTCAGTAACCATATGCGTCAGCAAGGCATGAAAATGGTTTCTGCTTCATCAATTTCTGATCCCATCATTCAGCTTATTGCCTCGTTTGCTTTGGCCTTTGTCCTGTATGCAGCAAGTTTCCCGGATATTATGGAAACACTGACAGCGGGTAAAATTACGGTCGTATTTTCATCAATGATTGCGTTGATGCGTCCATTGAAATCATTGACTAATGTTAATGCGCAATTCCAGCGAGGCATGGCCGCCTGTCAGACTCTGTTTTCGATTCTGGATATGGAACAGGAAAAAGATGACGGTAAGCTGGAGCTGAAAAAAGCGAACGGTGATATTGAATTCCGTAATGTGACTTTCTGCTATCCAACCAAGGAATTACCGGCGTTACAAAATATTTCCATTTATATCCCGGCGGGAAAAATTGTTGCTTTGGTAGGGCGTTCTGGTTCTGGTAAATCCACAATAGCGAATTTGCTGACCCGTTTTTATGATGTCAACGAAGGTAATATTTTGCTGGATGGGCATGACTTGCGGGAATATACGCTCTCTTCCTTGCGTGGACAGGTTGCTCTGGTATCGCAGAATGTGCATCTATTTAATGACACGGTAGCGAATAATATTGCTTATGCCAGTGAAAACCGATACAGCCGTGAAGAGATTGAGAAAGCCGCTGAGATGGCTTATGCAATGGACTTCATCAGGAAGTTAGATAACGGCTTGGATACGATGATCGGTGAGAATGGTGTACTGCTTTCTGGCGGCCAACGTCAGCGTATTGCTATCGCACGTGCCTTGTTGCGTGATTCTCCGGTTTTGATTCTTGATGAGGCAACCTCGGCGCTGGACACGGAATCTGAACGGGCAATTCAGGCTGCACTGGATGAATTGCAGAAAAACAGAACCTCGCTGGTTATTGCACATCGTCTATCAACCATTGAAAACGCGGATGAAATTCTGGTGATTGAAGATGGGCATATTGTTGAACGGGGTAACCATCTCTCTCTGTTGGAGCGAAATGGTGTTTACTCACAACTACATCGGATGCAATTTGGTCAATGATTGAGCGCATATGGTCAGGCCGCTCATGGCTTTATTTGCTGTTATTACCTTTTTCAGCCCTTTACGGGCTGATAAGTGGCTTACGGTGGTTGAGTTATAAAACAGGGTTGAGGCAAGCCTGGAAAGCGCCTGTGCCTGTGGTGGTGGTGGGTAATCTAACTACCGGCGGTAATGGTAAAACGCCGGTGGTTATTTGGCTGGTGGAGCAGTTGCAGAAAAAAGGTTATCGGGTTGGTGTTGTTTCCCGCGGCTATGGGGGTAAAGCGGAAAGTTATCCTCTGTTGGTGACTGAAAATATCACTACGGCTCAAGCCGGTGATGAACCGGTATTAATTCATCGTCGTACTGGCGCACCAGTGGCTGTTGCGCCAAAACGGGTTGCAGCAGTGAAAGCATTACTGGCAGACACGCCACTGGATATCATCGTGACTGATGATGGCTTACAGCACTATGCTTTGCAGCGGGATTTTGAAATTGCGGTTATTGATGGCGTGCGCCGTTTTGGGAATGGTTGGTGGCTTCCGGCAGGCCCAATGCGTGAACTATCTGGGCGGTTGAACAGGGTTAATGCTATTATCACCAACGGTGGTACTCCTCAGCCAGGTGAATTATCCATGACATTAGCTGGCGAGTTAGCTGTGAATATGGTGAGCGGTGAAAAACGAGCTGTGAATCTGATACCTTGTGCTGTTGCGATGGCTGGAATCGGCCATCCACCTCGGTTCTTTGCGACCTTGCAGCAGTTAGGTGCTGACCTACAAAAGGAGTACGCATTTGCCGACCATCAACTGTACGCAGAAGATCAATTGTGTCATCTGGCTGATATCAACCAGAATTTACTGATGACAGAAAAAGATGCGGTTAAGTGTTTTAGTTTTGCTCAGCCAAATTGGTGGTATTTACCAGTAGATGCTCGGTTACCTCAGGAAAAGGGAGAGATAATGCTGAACAAGATTTGTTCGTTATTGGAGATGAATAAAAATATTAAGTAAATATACCCTATGGATTTCAAGATGCATCGCGACGGCAAGGACGAATCCCTGGAAGCATAGAGAACTATGTGACCGGGGTCAGCGAGTGCAGCCAACAAAGAGGCAACTTGAAAGATAACAGGTATAACAAGAGTTAACGATGATACCAAGCTTATGTTATTCTGAGTTGCACTAAATTAAAGCTCCATAATTGGAGGATGTATGGATCACCGTTTACTCGAAATTATTGCCTGCCCTGTATGTAACGGAAAACTCAGTTACGATAAAGAGAATTTTGAACTCATTTGTAAGTTGGATCGACTTGCGTTTCCTGTACGTGATGGTATTCCCGTCCTGTTAGAGCACGAAGCCCGTGAATTACCTCTGGATGAGGAAAAATAAGAGATGTTCACCGTTATTATTCCTGCTCGCTTTGCTTCAACCCGTTTACCCGGTAAACCTTTAGCCGATATTCACGGCAAGCCGATGATTGTCCGTGTTATGGAGCGGGCGAAGCGTTCAGGTGCTGCACGCGTCATTGTGGCAACAGATAATCACGACGTTGTTGATGCTGTTGTGGCTGCCGGTGGAGAGGCGTGTCTGACCAAGGAAAATCACCATTCTGGTACTGAACGGTTAGCTGAGGTTATCAACAAATATCAATTTTCCGATGATGAAATTATCGTTAATGTTCAAGGGGATGAACCATTAATTCCCGAAGAGATCATTAAACAGGTTGCAGAGAATTTGGCGGGTTGTAAAGCGGGAATGGCAACGTTGGCTGTACAGATTCATGATGCGGAGGAAGCTTTTAACCCTAATGCTGTGAAAGTCGTTATGGATAAACAGGGTTATGCGCTCTATTTCTCCAGAGCAACCATTCCCTGGGAGCGTGACCGTTTTATTCAATCACGGGAAACGATTGGGGACAATTTCCTGCGTCATATTGGTATTTATGCCTATCGCGCGGGTTTTATCCGTCGCTATGTGCAATGGAAGCCGAGCCCGTTGGAGCAAATTGAAATGCTGGAACAACTGCGGGTACTTTGGTATGGCGAAAAAATTCATGTGGGGATTGCATTAAAAGCGCCGGGAGTGGGCGTTGATACGCCGGAAGATTTGGCAGCAATCAGAAAAGTGTTTACTGAAATCTGATTGGTTGTTTGAACTTATTTTTTGATTAACGAAAGCGCGTCATTCATTGTTGTTTATTTCTATATTGTTTATTTCTATCGCGCTTTCGTTTCTCTATCCATCTTCTTGCTTCAAGAAGTCGCTTGAGGATTATTTAACGGCTGAGAATGCTCTGACTTTTGTGGGTGTTCCAGATCCTTCGACGGTTTAATGCGTTGCCAGAGGATGCCTAAAGTTTCATACCATACTCGCTCTGAATGAGATAGAAAGTAAGCTGAGGGCAGATATTTTTCCCAAGGATGTAATGGTGAAGTGATCGCTAATTGGTTAGCTGGGCCGGGAATGGGGTTCAACCCATGTTGTTTAAAGAAAGTGATTGCTCGCTGCATATGATTGGCGGAAGTTACTAAAATAAAGGGTTGGTTACCAATCAGTTTCTTAACTTCATTGGCTTCTTGCTCAGTATCCATTGGCTTTGTTAGTGCAATCGTATCTTCTGCGGGCACGCCGAGCGATTGGGCTACGATAGCGGCAACTTCAGCGCTACTTTTAACATTCGCCCCTTTACCGCCGGTAAAGACCATTTTAGAGCCGGGGTTCAGGCGATATAGGCGAATACCTTCTGTCACTCGTGGCAAACTGTTGTTAAGTAAGTTTGAACTGGGTGCCCAATTTGGGTTATAAGTGAAGCCACCACCAAGAACGACGATATAATCAACCGGTGGATTGTGATTGGGATCAGATTGGTCGCTGTTAGCATAAACCGATTCCAGTGGTAACAGCAGCTTATCGGCAACAGGTTGCAAACTTAGCAGAAGTAGCGTGAGCCAACTGAATGTTAGAACCATTTTTCCTGTTTTTTGCCAACGGGTAAACCACAGCAGTAATAAAGCAGCAAGTGAAATTAGCAATATTAATGGCAGAGGCATCACCATTGCACCGAGGTACTTTTTAAATAAAAATTGCATCTATTTGCCTTAATTTGGTTGAATTATAGCCATGTGGTTCACAGTTTGTCGTCAAAAGTAGTTATATCAACGAATGCTGTGCCAAAATAGCAGTCAGCGTAATGAAATCTCAACAGATAAATCAGATCTATTCCATTAGTGAGGCAGTTTTTCATGCGGGATCGCAATTTCGATGATATTGCAGACAAATTCTCTCGTAATATTTACGGCACAACCAAAGGTAAAATCAGGCAAGCCGTTGTCTGGCAGGATATTAGCGAATTACTGGCTCAATTACCTCAACGTCCACTGCGTATTTTAGATGCGGGTGGTGGTGAGGGAAATATAGCATGCCAATTAGCTGAATTGGGTCATCAAGTGATATTGTGTGATTTATCAGAAGAGATGATCCAGCGGGCAAGGCTGGCCGCGGAAGAGAAAGGGGTCAGCCAAAATATGCAATTTATACAAAGTCCGGTACAAGAAATTAGCCAATATATAGAGCAACCGGTAGATTTGGTATTATTCCATGCAGTACTTGAGTGGATTACCGATCAGAAATATGTAATAGAAGTGCTAATGAATATCATTAATCCGGGTGGCGCTCTATCTTTAATGTTTTACAATGCCAATGGTTTGGTTATGCGTAATGCTATTTTAGGTAATTTTCATTTGGCGACACCCAATATACAACGTCGCAGAAAACGTTCATTATCGCCTCAGAATCCATTGGCACCAGAGCAGGTATATCAATGGCTTGATGAATTAAATATGACGATTACCGGCAAAACCGGTGTGCGTGTTTTTCACGATTATTTGCAAAATCGCCAATTACAGAGCGAAAACTTTCCGGCGTTGCTGGAATTAGAACAGCGTTATTGCCGACAGGAGCCTTATATCAGCCTGGGGCGCTACATTCATGTTATGGCACGCAAGCCAGCTTTAACAGTTTAAAGGACAAATTATGAGTGAATATTCCCAGACTGTCCCGGAACTGGTGTCTTGGGCCAGGAAAAACGACTTTTCCATCTCCTTGCCTGTAGAAAGGCTGGCTTTTCTGATGGCAATTGCGGTGTTGAACAGCGAGCGTCTGGATGGCGAGATGAGCGAAGGGGAGCTGGTTGATGCTTTTCGTGAAGTTTGCAAAGGATTTGAGCAGACCACAGAATCTGTCGCCGTACGGGCCAACAATGCTATCAATGACATGGTGCGTCAGAAACTTCTTAACCGTTTCACCAGTGAATTGGCCGATAACCATGCAATCTATCGCTTAACCCCGCTTGGAATAAGTATCAGTGACTACTACATTCGTCAGCGGGAATTTTCTACCTTACGTCTTTCGATGCAACTTTCGGTGGTGGCGAGTGAGTTACACCGGGCAGCAGAAGCGGCAGAAGAAAAGGGAGATGAATTTCATTGGCACCGTAATGTTTTTGCACCGCTGAAATATTCTGTGGCGGAAATCTTCGACAGCATCGACATGTCTCAGCGCGTAATGGACGAGCAGCAAAGCTCGGTTAAAGAAGATATTGCGGCGTTGCTGAATCAAGATTGGCAGGCAGCGATTGCCAACTGTGAGCAACTGTTATCCGAAACATCGGGTACGTTGCGGGAACTTCAGGACACACTAGAAGCGGCTGGAGACAAATTACAGGCTAATTTGCTGCGCATTCAGGAAGCCAATATGGACAGTGGTGGATCAGAACTGGTTGATAAACTGGTATTTGATCTGCAAAGCAAACTGGATCGTATTATCAGTTGGGGTCAGCAGGCGATTGATTTATGGATTGGCTACGATCGTCACGTTCACAAATTTATCCGTACCGCGATTGATATGGATAAAAACCGTATTTTCTCTCAGCGCTTACGTCAATCAGTTCAACACTATTTTGATAACCCGTGGACCCTCACCATTGCTAACGCCGAACGTTTGCTGGATATGCGGGACGAAGAATTGACGTTACGTAATGAAGAAGTCACGGGTGAACTGCCGTTAGCGCTGGAATATGAAGAATTCAGTGAAATAAACGAACGACTGGCAGAAATGATTGAAAAAGCGCTGTTGATATATCAGCAGGAACAGCGTCCACTGGATTTAGGTGCAGTGTTAAGGGATTACCTTGCTCAGCATCCGCTCTCTCGTCACTTTGATGTGGCGCGTATTTTGGTGGATCAGGCTGTGCGATTGGGTGTGGCAGAAGCGGATTTCTCTGGGCTGCCAGCGGAATGGTTAGCGATTAATGATTACGGAGCCAAGGTACAGGCACATGTCATCGACACATATTGAACAATTTATGCCAGTTAAACTGGCACAGGCGTTAGCCAATTCACTTTTCCCGGAACTGGATAGCCAGCTTCGTGCGGGTCGTCATATCGGGATGGATGATCTTGATAATCACGCTTATCTGATGGATTTTCAGGAGCAATTGGAGGAATTTTACGCCCGCTATAATGTGGAGTTGATCCGTGCGCCAGAAGGTTTCTTCTATCTGCGGCCCCGTTCAACCACATTGATCCCGCGTTCGGTATTATCAGAGCTGGATATGATGGTAGGAAAAATTCTTTGTTATCTCTATCTCAGCCCGGAACGTCTGGCTAATCAGGGGATTTTTACTGCTCAAGAGCTGTACGAAGAGCTGATCTCACTGGCCGATGAGGGCAAGTTGATGAAGTTTGTCAACCAACGCTCCTCCGGTTCCGATTTGGATAAACAGAAATTGCAGGAAAAAGTGCGCACGACACTGAACCGTCTGCGTCGTCTGGGGATGGTCTATATCCTGCCAAATGACAACAACAAATTTACCATTACTGAGGCGGTATTCCGTTTTGGTGCGGATGTGCGCAGTGGCGACGATCCTCGTGAAGTACAACTGAGGATGATCCGTGACGGTGAGGCAATGCCGATTGAAGGCGGTTTGTCGCTTGATGACAGTGAAAATGATGAAACACCGGATAACTCAGCAGAAGGTGCGGGAGATGAACAACTATGATTGAACGCGGTAAATTTCGTTCACTGACGCTGGTTAACTGGAATGGCTTTTTTGCCAGAACATTTGATCTTGATGAATTAGTGACCACCTTATCAGGCGGTAATGGGGCGGGTAAATCCACCACGATGGCGGCTTTTGTCACTGCGCTGATCCCTGATTTAACCTTGTTGCATTTCCGTAACACCACCGAAGCCGGTGCCACTTCCGGTTCTCGTGATAAAGGTTTGCACGGCAAATTGCGGGCGGGGGTCTGTTACTCAACCTTGGATGTGATTAACTCCCGCCATCAGCGGGTGGTGGTTGGGGTGAGATTGCAACAAGTGGCGGGGCGTGACCGTAAGGTCGATATCAAACCTTTTATGATTCAAGGGTTGCCAACCGCTATTCAACCTACGCAGTTATTGACTGAAAATGTGGGTGAAAGACAGGCGCGGGTATTGCCACTGAATGAACTGAAAGATCGCCTTGATGAGATGGAAGGTGTGCAGTTCAAACAATTTAACTCCATCACAGATTATCATGCGCTGATGTTTGATTTGGGAGTGATACCCAAACGCCTGCGTTCAGCAAGTGATCGTAGTAAATTTTATCGTCTGATCGAAGCTTCCCTGTATGGCGGTATTTCCAGCGCCATTACCCGTTCCCTGCGCGATTACCTGTTGCCGGAAAACAGTGGTGTTCGCAAGGCATTTCAGGATATGGAAGCGGCGCTGCGTGAAAACCGTATAACACTGGAGGCTATCCGGGTAACTCAATCTGATCGCGATCTGTTTAAGCATTTGATTACCGAAGCAACTTCTTACGTTTCCGCTGATTACATGCGCCATGCCAATGAGCGTCGCACCCATCTGGATCAGGCACTGGCATTGCGTGGAGAGCTATTTGGTAGCCATAGGCAACTGGCAACCGAACAGTATCGCCATGTCGAAATGGCGCGGGAACTGGCGGAGCAGAGTGGAGCTTCTGTTGATTTAGAAGCTGATCATCAGGCCGCCAGTGATCATCTGAATTTGGTGCAGACAGCCATGCGCCAGCAGGAAAAAATTGACCGTTATCAGGGAGATCTGGAAGAACTTTCTTACCGTCTGGAAGAGCAAACTGAGGTTGTTGAAGAAGCAGCGGAACTTCAATCTGAATATGAAGCCAGAGCGGAAGCGGCGGAACAGGAAGTCGATGAGCTGAAAAACCAGTTGGCAGATTACCAGCAAGCACTGGATGTTCAGCAAACTCGCGCTATTCAGTATCAACAGGCGTTACAAGCGCTGGAACGTGCTCGTGAGCTTTGTCGGTTACCGGATCTTGCCGCTGATAATGCAGAAACATGGCTGGAAACCTTTCAGGCTAAAGAGCAACAGGCGACAGAAGCCCTGTTGGCGCTGGAACAGAAATTAAGTGTTGCTGATGCGGCTCATAGCCAGTTTGAGCAGGCATATCAACTGGTGAAAAACATGGTTGGTGAAATCAGCCGCAGTGAAGCGTGGCAGAGAGCTCGTGAATTGCTGCGTGACTGGCCGTCACAGCAACATCTTGCGGATCGTGTGCCGCCATTGCGAATGCGATTGGCTGAACTGGAGCAGCGCCTGACCAACCAACAAAATGCAGAGTTTTTATTAAACGAATTTTGTAAACGCCAGGGGCAGCAATATCAGGTTGAAGATCTGGAAGGATTACAAAATGAACTTGAAGCTCGTCAGGAAGCACTAAGCCTAAGCGTTAATGAAAGCGGTGAACGCCGTATGGAGATGCGTCAGGCGCTTGAACAACTGAAACAGAAAATTCAGTCACTGACTGCCCGTGCCCCGGTCTGGCTGGCTGCGCAGGATACCCTGAGCCAACTGTGTGAACAGAATGGTGAAGCGCTGGCGAGCAGTAATGACGTGACGGAATATATGCAGCAGTTGCTTGAACGTGAACGTGAAGCCACGGTAGAGCGAGATGAAGTTGCGGCGCAAAAACGTGAGTTGGAAAAGCAGATCGAGCGCCTCAGTCAACCGAGCGGAGCGGAAGATAGCCGGATGATTGCGCTGGCGGAACGTTTCGGTGGAGTTTTGCTGTCAGAAATTTATGACGACATCACCATTGATGATGCACCGTACTTCTCTGCCTTGTATGGGCCAGCTCGACATGGCATTGTGGTGCCCGATCTTTCTCTGGTTCGTCCACACCTTGAAGCGCTGGAAGATTGCCCGGAAGATCTCTATCTAATTGAAGGAGATCCGCAATCCTTTGATGACAGCGTATTTAGTGCCGAAGAGCAGGAAAATGCGGTATTGGTCAAATCTTCTGACCGCCAATGGCGTTATTCCCGTTATCCTGAATTGCCATTGTTTGGCCGTGCTGCCAGAGAAAACCGTCTAGAAGCCTTGAATCTGGAACGAGATACCTTGGCAGAGCGTTATGCTACGCTCTCTTTTGATGTGCAGAAAATCCAACGTGCGCATCAAGCATTCAGTCAGTTTGTGGGTAAACACCTGTCTGTGGCATTTGATGCCGATCCGGAAGCCGAAATCCGCGAACTGCGGCAGCGTCACACAGAACTCGAACGTGAACTATCCCGGTTTGAAGAGCAGACCCAACAACAGCGTCAGCAATATACTCAGGCTAAAGAGAGCCTGACGACATTAAATCGCCTGATCCCTCAAGTGACGCTATTGCTGGATGAAACCTTAATCGATCGCGTAGAAGAGATACGCGAAGAGCTGGAAGAAGCGCAGGAAGCGGCTCGTTTCCTGCAACAACATGGTTCGTCATTAGCGAAGTTGGAACCGATGGTTGCTGTTCTGCAAAGCGATCCACAGCAGCATGAACAGTTGCAACGGGACTATGAAACGGCCAAACAGAGCCAGCATCAGGCTAAACAACGGGCTTTTGCGCTGGTGGAAGTGGTACAGCGTCGCGCGCATTTTAGCTACAGTGATTCTGCCGGTATGCTCAGTGAAAATGCGGATCTGAATGACAAACTGCGTCAGCGTCTGGAACACGCGGAATCGGATCGCAGCCGCGCCCGCGAACAACTGCGTCAACAGCAAGCGCAGTATTCCCAATTTAACCAAGTGCTGGCATCCCTGAAAAGTTCCTATGAAACCAAACAGGATATGCTGAAAGAGCTGGAACAGGAGATGAAAGAGATTGGTGTTCAAGCGGATGCGAATGCTGAAATGCGTGCCCGCGAGCGCCGTGATCGGCTCCATGAGGCGCTCAGCACTAACCGTTCCAGAGTCAATCAGCTTGAGAAGCAGATCGCCTTTTGCGAAGCGGAAATGGATAGCTTGCAGAAGAAACTGCGTAAACTGGAACGCGATTACCATCAAATCCGTGAACAGGTGGTTTCTGCCAAAGCGGGCTGGTGCGCGGTGATGCGGATGGTGAAAGATAATGGTGTTGAGCGTCGTCTGCATCGCCGTGAACTGGCTTATATGGACGGTGGCGCGTTACGTTCCATGTCGGATAAGGCGTTGGGTGCATTGCGTCTGGCGGTGGCTGATAACGAACATCTGCGTGATGCCTTGCGTTTGTCCGAAGATCCCAAACGCCCTGAACGTAAAGTTCAGTTCTTTATTGCCGTTTATCAGCACCTGCGCGAACGCATTCGTCAAGATATTATCCGCACTGACGATCCGGTTGATGCCATTGAACAGATGGAAATTGAGCTGGCTCGTTTGACAGAAGAGCTGACCGCTCGCGAGCAGAAATTAGCCATCAGTTCGAAGAGTGTGGCGAATATTATCCGCAAAACCATTCAACGTGAGCAGAACCGCATCCGCATGCTAAACCAAGGATTACAAGCGGTCTCCTTCGGACAAGTCCGTGGTGTGCGGTTGAATGTAAACGTGCGTGAAAGCCACGCGATATTGCTGGATGTGCTTTCTGAACAGCAAGAACAGCATCAGGATCTATTTAACAGCCAGCGATTTACCTTCTCGGAAGCAATGGCAAAACTTTATCAGCGTCTGAATCCGCAAGTAGATATGGGGCAGCGCTTGCCGCAAACCATAGGTGAAGAGTTGTTGGATTATCGCAACTATCTGGAACTGGATGTTGAAGTTAACCGTGGATCTGATGGCTGGTTAAAAGCAGAGAGTGGGGCGTTGTCTACTGGTGAAGCGATCGGTACCGGCATGTCCATTTTGGTGATGGTGGTGCAGAGTTGGGAAGAAGAATCCCGCCGTTTGCGAGGTAAAGATATTTCCCCTTGTCGGTTGCTATTCCTCGATGAAGCGGCGCGTCTGGATGCCAAATCCATTGCCACTCTGTTTGAACTATGCGAACGACTGCAAATGCAGTTAATTATCGCTGCCCCGGAAAATATCAGTCCTGAAAAAGGAACCACCTATAAACTGGTGCGTAAAGTGTTTAAAAACCACGAACATGTGCATGTGGTAGGGTTGCGAGGATTTGGACAGGATGTGCCGGCAACCCAATTGATTTCAGATGCTACCGCTTAATTAAATGGATGCTTTACGGTAATTGTAAGTAGGGAAAATAAAGAGAGTGCGCCACGGATGGCGCAATGGATATTTAGCTTGAGGTTGTACCATTATTTTTTGCTTATTAGATTCGGTATTAGTTGACCACTACACTCGGATTTATTTTTGATTAAAAATATTCGCGATCTTGCCCTGAGTGTACAATGGGAGAAAAACCGAGGAAAAATGTAGTTAAATATACATATTGAATTTTAATATTCAATATATCATAAACAGGTGTTATATAATTTTCTTTCGAAACTCTTTTTTTAAAATTAAATGTAGCAGAGATGAGGTGTTGTATGAAGACTCTTTCGAAACTTTCTTTTTTTAGTCTAATTTGTTTTTCCTTGTTGGCAAATAAATCTTGGGCAAACAACTGTAGTGACTGCAAATCTATTAACGGGGAGTTTGTTAAAGTGAAAGAGGTGGGAATTGTAGTAGGCCAGTATAACTACATCCTAACTAAGGATGGTAAAAAAGTGGAAATTCATGATAATGCTGTTCAGAAAGCACAGATTGCTTTTGTTCTGGATTTGCCATTTTATATAGACGATAGAATAACAAATTACTCCATTAAAAAGGATTGAAATAGAACGGATGGATGATTTCTATCCAAATTTTATAGCTGCCATAATATACCCAATGGATTTCAAGATGGATCGCGACGGCAAGGGAGCGAATCCCCGGGAGCATAGATAACTATGTGATCGGGGTGAGTGAGTGCAGCCAACAAAGAGGCAACTTGAAAGATGACGGGTATAATACCAATATACAGCGTGGCAAAGGTTGTCGCACTGATAAAAAGTTTGACAACAAGAGAAATATTCAAACGTTGTCCTCAGATGAAAAGGACACTCTGGGGCGGAGAATTTTGGACTGATGGGTAAATCGATATCCTTTCACTAACCTTATAGTAGTTTTATTTTAATGGAATATTCATGAATAAAAAAATCAGTGCTATTTTCATTGCCTTGTCTTTATTTTCGGCACCATCATTCTCGGGGCAGTACACGATATCTGGCTATGTTCAGTGGCTTAAAGCTAATTCAGATAAACACTGCTGGGGATATTTAAATTCAATTGGATATGGACAGGGTTTCTATTTAGATGACTGCAATCAGGAGATGATGCATTTGTTAAGGACAGCTCAAATTATTGGTACAAAAGTAGACATAACCATCGAAGGTGATGGTAGTGAGTACAAACCTTTATATGCTGTTACACTTTACCGTGAATAAGTTATACCAGAATAAAGGGCATTGTTGTAAACAGCGGCTCAGGGGAATCCTTTCCGCAGAAGTTTTTCAATTTAATGTAAATGGGATGGGTAGTACTGTTTCAATGTTTTAAGATACCCCGCTGCTTGCGGCGGGGCTCTTCATTTAATTGACACTTTAAGACTAATTGAAATGTTAAGTTCTAATCATAGAAGAGAGCGGAATGAAAAATTTTTACAGGTACTTGATTTTATTTTTCTTTTTATTTAGTAACGTAGTATATTCTAAGAGCGTCAATTTTGATTATTCAGATGCTCAAAACTATATTAAATCCATTAAGAATCTTAGATCTATAGTAGGGAGCCACCTACCTAATGTTCCCGGATTACTTGTCCTTAATCCCACTGAACCATATACATCGGTTCACCTCATAAGTAATAATGGGGATGTTATTGATCTTATATTATCAAATACTAATTTGTATATGGTGGGATTTGTCTCTGCTGGGATATTCTACAGATTCAATGATACTGAATTTTCCAACATAACAGTTCCGGAGACAAACCTTTTAAATTTAAATATTTCTTCAAGTTATATTGATTTATTTAGACGGGCTAACCGTACAAGAGAAGAAACAATTGTGAGCAATGAAACCATCAATAGCGCCATTACGACTTTATGGCGGCAAAATGGTTCAGGAACAGTAGAGCCTCTAGCAGCAAGAGCTTTTATGACATTGATTACCGCTGTGGCTGAATCAGCTAGATTTAGCCGAATATCTTCGTTTATAACTAGCAATTATGATAATAATGTGCAGATAGGAGGAGGTTTGGTCAGATTAACCAACCGGTGGTCAAGCCTAAGCAGTTATGCATATGAAATGTCGAATAATGCAGGTTCAAATGCGGGCTATTTTGACGATATAGTTAATTCTATAAATAGAAATAGATTATATGGAGTACTCGCATTGGCATTATATTGTGATTTTTCTACTTCCTCTAAGCTAAAACCAAGGCTATTGACATTTTCTGAGACTACCCCATTGACCGCAGATACCTGTTCATCTGAACGAGATATTACTCTCATAAATAATATTTATTGGCCAAACAATGTGTTACAAGCGGTGTTTGATTGAATTGACGGCACTTTTGCAAATAGAAATACGCGTTATTCACTAGGCGTACTTCGTCTAGGTGTAATGGCATACTAATTTTAGTCACCTGAATGGGGTTGTAAGCCGGAAATTTCGTCTTACAACCCTTATGTGCAATTATGTGTGACTAGCATTGTAATCAAGTTTTAATGCAATAAACCCCAAAAAATCAATCAATTTAAAACCACTTTAATCGTCGTATAATTGTGATGCCAATCACGGCATAGCGGTGTCAGTGGGCAAGCACACGACACCATTTCAAAAAAACATTAAGGAGAAGCCTATGGCAAAACTTATTTATGGGGGTACCTCACAATGCAAACAAAGGAGACTTCTCTTAACTGGCGATCTGTTTGCCCATCTGTTTCGCTGCACGAAGCATTTTTGAAACATCATCAATGCTGCTATCTTCTTTCATGATCTCAATAGGGGTTTTCCCTTTACCGTTCTTGTCGCTCAAGGGGGTAGTCAAAAACGATATTCTGGAAATAGGCCCGATATCATTGCTCATTGCTTTCATGACGTTTTCAAAGTGAGGTAACAGCCCTCCCTCTTTGAATTGAAAGAGCGGGAAGACATGATCGCTGTTCTTCTTGAAAGCGAGCAGCTTATTTCCCTTCACTCGCAAATTAACGGCCTGACGCGTGATACCGAGAATATCAGCAACATCTACTGCTTTAATTACGCCACCCATGCGCTCAATTTCCTTATAAAAATTGGACAGGTTCTCAGCGCGACGCTTTAGTTTGCGGAGTTCGCGATCGGGAGTCCTCGCACTCTTTTCAAGTACGGTTGAGTACAGCAGCCCAAAAAGTTCGCTATCCGGAAGAACAAGAGCATTGCTGGCCTTCGCCTTTTCAGCAAACTCAGGCATCAATGAGCCGAATATTATGTCAAAGCGTTTTTGCAGTAACACTTGTAGCTCATTCAAATTACGTTGTTTGGTTGCGGTGTTCATAAAATCTCCTGTTTCTTGACCATTATTTTATTCTTTCAACTAGAATTGGTCAATTAACATAGTGCAAATCAAAGGTGATTTGCAATCAGATAAAGCTATCAACTTTTACATATGGGCGGATAGGGATCGTGCGAATAAAGAGATTGGGCCACGGATAGCACATATATACCCGTTATCCTTCAAGTTGCCTCTTTGTTGGCTGCACTCTCTCACCCCGGTCACATAGTTATCTATGCTCCCGGGGATTCGCTCCCTTGCCGCCGCGATGCATCTTGAAATCCATAGGGTATAGATGTTTAGCTTGATATTATACTATTTTGTCATGCAATCTTTGTATGATATTTATACTACGGTGAAAAAGGCATATTATGCGGAAGACAACATATAGCGTTGCAAAGGGAAATCTTGCTTCGATAATGGATCAAGTTGTTCAGGATTGTGCACCAATATTGATCACCAGACAAAACGGTGGCGATTGCGTTATTATTTCAAATGCAGAATATGCAAGCCTTGAAGAAACTGCTTATTTACTACGTTCATCCGCTAATGCAAAACATTTACTTAAATCATTGGAGCAGGTAAATAGCGGAAATTTGCAGGAAAGGTAACTAACCTGAACTTCGCTTAAGAAGGAAATTAAAGTATCTGAGATACGATCAAAGTTTTTGTCAAAGAAAATTCAAGACATCTCAGTCCTCTTGGTTTCTTGCTTAATATTCCTTCAATATAAAAGAAAGTATGCTACCATTCACCAATGAAGAGAAAAAATACACCAACGCCACATGATGCTGTTTTTAAACAGTTTTTAAGTTATATTGATACTGCCAGAGACTTTTTGGAGATACATTTGCCTGCGACATTACGGGCAGTTTGTGATCTGGATACACTGCGGTTGGAATCAGGGTCGTTTATTGAAGACAATCTGCGGGCGCATTATTCCGACATTTTGTATTCATTGAAAACGGCTCAGGGTGACGGTTATGTGTATTGTGTGATCGAGCACCAAAGTTCCCCGGACAAAATGATGGCATTTCGATTAATGCGCTACGGTATTTCAGCCATGCAACGGCATCTGGAGCAGGGACATGAAAAATTGCCGCTGGTCATTCCGGTGTTGTTCTATCACGGTAAAATACAGCCGTATCCTTGGAGTACCAATTGGCTAAACTGTTTCGATGATCCGGCCCTGGCGGAGGAAATCTATTCCAATAAATTCCCGCTGGTAGATGTAACGGTAATCCCGGATGATGAAATCTTGACGCACAAACGGGTCGCGCTACTGGAAATGGTGCAAAAGCATATCCGACAGCGAGATATGGCAGAGCTGCTGCAAGAGTTGGTTATACTGCTGACGTATGATTACTATACGGATGAACAGCTAAAAAGCGTGCTAAACTACTTATTACAGGTGGGAGATACCGCCGATCCAGAGGGTTTTATTCGGCGACTGGCAGAACAGTCCCCGAGGTATGAGGAGGTACTGATGACAATAGCACAAAGATTGGAACATAAAGCACGTCAGGAAGGACGTCAGGAAGGACGTCAAGAAGCAACGTTAAAAATTGCTCATGCATTGCTGAACAGCGGAGTCGATCGTGAAACAGTGATGAAAACCACCGGTCTGAGCCAGAACGAACTGGAGCAAATACGCCACTAACTCGTCTTGAGAGTTCTCAATCAGCATTCAACGATCCGTGTGAGAAGAGGATCTTACGGCGACTGGCAGAACAGTCCCCGAGGTATGAGGAGGTACTGATGACAATAGCACAAAGATTGGAACATAAAGCACGTCAGGAAGGGCGTCAAGAAGCAACGTTAAAAATTGCTCATGCATTGCTGAACAGCGGAATCGATCGTGAAACAGTGATGAAAACTACCGGTCTGAGCCAGAGTGAGCTTGAATAAATGTCCGACAAAATTACTGTATTTCTTCCAAATACTACTATTTATTTTACGGTAGTCATATGAGTAGGAAAAAATGCGCCACGGAGGGCGCAATAATTATTCGAAACCGAGTATTTTTAGTTTATGTCAGAGGCCAATTCAAGAACACCACACTATCATTGTAATGACTATTGGTACCATTTTCAGCGCTGATAATAGCTGTTCCCGGTTTTCCATCAAATATATTATCGAAATAACGTAGCTTACATGGTTTGCCATCCCCTTCAATCTCAATACAGATTTTGCCTGTACCTGATGTGTAGTCTTTAGTTACCATGAGATTATTTTGTCCTTTACTGGTACTGGTTAATGTATCTACCAGAAAATCGTCAATATATACTTTTACAGTTTGCGGAATATTTGTATTAGTGTAGGCTATCAAGCCGAATCGAATACTGTGAGGTAACTGGAAACAATATTTACCCGTATCATTAGTACCACATGTTCCATTACAGACTTTACTATTGCCTCCACTATTGTCTCGGTGACTGCCTAATAAATCGGTATCGACCGATACTGCCGCTTGAATATTTTTGAAGGTTAACCCTCTCCAACCCTGATTATCGCTGGAGATGATGATTGGCCCGGCATCAAGTGCATTCAAATTTGGGTCGAACCGAATAAAAGAATCACCTTTGAAAAAATAAATAAAATTTCCATCGATATCTGGCCATGAAATAATGGCATCCAGATTGCTACTAAATGCTGCATATTTCCCAGTCATTCCCCATCGGTCTGAAATAGTATTCATCTCAATTGTGTGTGAATCAATGGTGTAATCTATACAATGCCTGCCTTTAAAGAAACAAACGGTGTTGGTAGTCAATTCTATGGCAGCATCTATTCCATTTTCCAGTTCTGTTCCTTTTAATCCAGGCCAGCCATCTATAATGAAGTTTGGTCCATCAAAGACTTGTGCTTTCACGATATCGAATTTAAGATACAGTGAACCTTTAAAAAAATATAAAAAGCCATTTAAATTAATAACATCGTCAATATATCTTTGGAACCCGGCAGGCAGGTTGGGCCAATCTTTACCGATGGGTTGGGGGTAACCCATGTATGTATTTAAACACTGATTATTGAACTTAATGTTTTCTTCATTCAGGAAGAAATAACTAGATATATTCATTGTTATATATCCTTTGTAATTAGAAAATAAGAGGTAATTTAAATCTTTCTGGTGCAACGGAATTAAAGTTTCATAATAAAAGCTAATAGATAATAAGGCGGAATGATATCAATGCTATGATTATGTGAAGGGGACGATGCTGTTGCCGGATGGTTATGTCCTTGTCCACCTCCTGTGTTTGATGTATATGCATAGTGATCTTTTCCTAATGAAGGTTTCAGCCATATTGAGCTAGTATAGCTATTATTTATTTGATATTCGGTTTTGTTATCAGGGGCGTAGCCATATTTCATTCCATAACTAGTATAATAAGTCATACCCCCAATATGTTTATGACTAGGTATTTGTAACTCTGTTAATACTGTATTTCCCACAGTAACATTGACCGAAACCGCAGTTGATGCTGTATTCTTGGAAAAGCTTTTTTCGGTGCCACTACCATTAGCTTTACTACTGCTTTGCCCTGTCTCAGAAATAGTTTCACCACACATGACAAAACGGCTTCTTAAATCTGGGGTTCCATTATTGCCATCACAAAAAGCCCAGCCTGTAGGAGCATTCTCACCGGAGAACATCATAATCATGCCTCTTGGCAGTACATTATTGGGATCAATACTGATGCCGCTACTGTCTACCTTAATACCATCACCCGCTTTAATTTTTACACTTAATCCATCTTTATCTGCTGTTAAGCCGCCGTCAGGGTTAATTTTTATTGTTTGTGTATAGTCATCACCCGGTTTTAGCGCTGAATGTGGATTATCAGTCTGACCAAGCGTTTTACCAATTTCATGGCGATCCAGAGTATTGGTATTCTCTATATTGGATTCTAAAGTGGACCGGTTATATTCTTTTTCCATTTTTATCACCTTGTATATGATATTGAGTTGTTTTATTCATCAATGAAATTGATGATTTTTTCCTTTATTTACTATTTGCATTTAAAATATAAAAAGCGTTTATTTCTTTACCTTCATTAGTTTTTATTGAAAAGTATAGCTACCGCAATAACATGATTTATAGATGTTATTGTTTATATTTAAAAATTTAACCAATGGTTATTTAAATAATTTCCAATGAAACAAAACAATTATGGGCGGGGGATTTTTATATACAACATTAATTAATAACAGAGATTGTTAATGGATGTTTATTTTTTCTGATTATTCAATTTCAAGTATGGCAAGTCGGTGGTAATGAATAGGGTTGTTTTTATTGATTGGGATAAGTGGATTACAGTAAGCTCAGTATGAAAAATAGAGCTTAAAGTAATCCAATAATCGTTTATGGCTTAATAACTTGATCTTTAATATTAAATTTGAATAATGCATCCTCATTTAAAGTTCTTGGTAGTAGCATTTTAACAATAGGCAAAAATTTACCTGTTGTTAAAATCAAATTACCTAAAGGTATAAATGTAAAACAGGCAACAGATGCTGTATTTACATTTGACCCTAAAGATCAAGTTGTGAGTCAGTAGTATAATATTTTAGTTATATACCCTATGGATTTCAGATGGATCGTGACGGAAAGGGCGTGAATCCCCGGAAGCATAGCAAACTATGGGAACCTCTAAAAACTTTTCACAGCCACAAAATTGAGTAAAATGTAGGCACAGTACATCTCTGCAAGGTAGCGCTGTCATGATACCGCCTCGTTCTGCTTTAAAAAAA